>CAIQXC010000504.1 GCA_903875675.1 Akkermansiaceae bacterium | reverse complement strand
TTGATTGCCTAATTTCAAATATTCCCAATGGACCACGCCACCCACAACAAAATCGGCTCCTTCATCTGGTCCATCGCTGACGACTGCCTCCGCGACGTCTTTGTCCGTGGAAAATACCGCGATGTCATCCTGCCCATGTTCGTTCTCCGGCGGATCGACTGCCTGCTGGAGGAAACCAAGGAAGCCGTGCTAGCCGAGGTGAAATTCCAGAAAACCGAGGCGAAAATGGCCATCCTCGACCCCGATGGCCTCCGCGAAGCCTCCGGTCAGGTCTTCTACAACACCTCAAAATTCACCCTCAAGGGTCTGCTTGGCAATCCGTCCCAGCTCGAAGCCACCAGCCGCTCCGCGATCTCGCCGAAGTCGTGAAGGAGATCCGCGACCTCGAAGCCGAAACCGAAGGCCTCTTGGAGAGAATTTTGAATTTTGAATCGTGAATTGAGAATGGAAGAAAGCCACACACCACCCGATATCTGTGAACGGACTTTTGAGTTCGCCATTTCCGGACACAGAGCCCTGGCCCCAACCGCAACTGTCAAGGAATCCTTGACAACTCAAATCCAGAGAAGACGGGCAGGCAACCTGTGCGCAAGACTCAAGAACATCCTTGCCAGCAACGAGTTGCAGGAAAATTCAGTTGTTCGGAAATTCCGAATAACTGCCGCCGAGGGCAAATCCTACGACACCCAGCACTACAATCTGGACGCCATTATCTCGGTCGGCGTCGAATGGCGCCTCTCCTACCGCTACGCGGTTCCATCCCATAGCCCAGGGTTGCCGGGCACCGGCTACCCTGGGAATACCATCCCATCCAAATCCCAACCCCGACGGGGTTGTGTCTTCCCCACGACGCCATGCCTCAATCCCTCTCCGCCGTTTACCTCCACCTTGTCTTTTCCACCAAAGACCGCCAGCCATTCCTCTGTGATTCCACTCTCCGTGCCGAAACCCATGCCTATCTCGGCGGGATCTCCAAACAACTCGACTGCACGCCCATCATCATCGGCGGCGTGGATGACCACATCCACATCCTCGCCCGCCACGCCCGCACCATCACCCAAGCCGATTGGGTCAAGGAACTCAAGCGCGTCTCCAGTCTCTGGATCAAACAACGCGATTCATCACTCCGCGACTTCGCCTGGCAATCCGGTTATGGCATCTTCTCCGTCAGCACCTCCAATCTTGAAACGGTCGAACGATATATCGCCAATCAGGAAGAACACCACCGCAAGACCACATTTCAGGACGAATACCGTGCCTTCCTCAAACGCCACGCCATCCCATGGGATGAAAAATACGTCTGGGATTGAATCCATGGAATCCCGTTGGGATATATCTATTTCATACCGCAACGCGGTTCCATCCAATAGCCCAGGGTTGGCGCATCGCGCCTACCCTGGGACAACACGCCTCGCGTTTATTCATACCGCAACGCGGTTTTATCCCACAGCCCAGGGTTGTGCATCGCGCTACCCTGGGATCACACGCCCCGCGATCATCCATACCGCAACGCGGTTTTATCCCATAGCCCAGGGTTGCGCATCGCGCTACCCTGGGAATATGTCCCAACGATTCATCAACCCCGTTGGGGTATATTGTATCGTTCCGGGTTTTTCCAGGGTAGCCCCTGCGCGGCAACCCTTCGCTATGATACGGAATCCCGTTGGGATATGCGGATAGGAGGCGATTCATGAGCCATTCAAAATCCAAAATCCAAAATTCAAAATTCTCTTTCCCCCGCTATCCGCGCTACAAGGACTCCGGCGTCGAATGGCTCCTCTTTTACCGCAACGCGGTTCCATCCCACAGCCCAGGGTTGGCGTATTCCGCCTACCCTGGAATAACATGCCCCGCAATCATCAACCCCGACGGGGTTGTGTCCTCTTCCGGGATCGGCGCTCCACGCCGGACGCAACCCCGTTGGGGTATATTGTATCTTTCCACCTATTCCCAGGGTAGCCGCTGCGCGGCAACCCTGGGCTTTGGGATGAAATCCCGTTGGGATATGCGGATAGGAGGCGACACATGAACCATTCAAAATTCTAAATTCAAACCCTCCGGCATCGAATGGATCGGCGACATTCCGCAGCATTGGTGTATTACAAGGTTTAAGTTCTGTGCGACTACGTTGGAGCAAGGCTGGTCGCCCCAATGTGAAAACAGGCATGCTGAAGTGGGGTCTTGGGGAGTCGTCAAGGTTGGTTGCGTAAACGGGGGGGGTTTTAAACCGGAGGAGCACAAGGCCCTTCCGCCCGCTTTGAAAGCAGATATTCGCTTTTTGATCAATGAAGGTGACTTTCTAGTCAGCCGTGCAAACTCAAGAGAGCTGGTTGGCAGTGCCGCGATTGCTACAACCTCGGTTTGGTGTTTGATGCTTTGTGATAAGGTCTACCGGTGCAAGATCAACAATCGGATATTTGTGCCGGAACTGGTCGTTAGCTTGTTTGGGATTAAGTCGTCTAGGCTTCAACTTGAAATTGGAGCCAACGGCGCAAGCGATTCCATGCAAAACATATCCCAAGACATTGTTAAGAACTTATGGGTGCCGCTGCCGCCACTTTCTGAACAAGTCGAAATCGTTGCATTTATTCGAGGTCTATCGGATCAAGTGTCTCGTGTTAAGGTAAGGGTCGAATCTCAAATCCAATCTCTCAAAACCCTCCGCAGCACCCTCATCGCCCACGCCGTCACCGGCAGAATCAAAGTCTGATTGATGACCTACCGCCACCCCGCCGCCCGGATTCACGAGATCGTCAAAGCCCCGAAAGCCTTGGTCACGGGGCAGAGTGTGTCGCCGAAGAAGCGCGGCAGCCATGGCCTGAATTTTGAGCGCTTTGTGTCGATTTTTCGAAATTTCACGCTACGCTGACCCCCGAAAGGAGGATACCCTGAATACCAACCACTACCAACTCCGACTTGAAGGACTCACCGAAGCACAGGGCCAGATCAAGGCCCAGGCTCTCCAGGATGATTTGCTTTTTCCCGAAATCGCCACACGAACCACGGACTCGGACCCTATGGCACTTTGGGGTGCGTGGCCGGGGGCCGAACCCATTGAAGAATTAATGGCGATGCTTGATTGAGCCTATCCTTCTTCTCTGAAATCTACACAATCTAAACCGATGTTAATCCGTAATCTCAAAGTATCCCGCCTTTTGTCCTTCGGCCCGGAAGGGATCGATCTGGCGCTGCGTCCGCTGAATGTGCTGATCGGCGCGAATGGCAGTGGGAAGAGTAATTTTATTGAAGTTCTGAATCTCCTTCGGTATGCGCCGGTTCGTTTCGATGCGCCGATCATGACGGGAGGGGGCATCAAGGAGTGGATTTGGAAAACTGAGGGAATCGACAGCCTTGGACATCCCAGTTTGGAAGTCGTTGTGTGCAACAACCTGCCGAAAGCCACTGTGGACATCCGGCATCGGCTCGATTTTAACTCATCAGGTGAACGGGTGGTGATGGAGTATGAATCCATCGCCGACGACAAACCTTTACCCGGAGAAGAAGAAGTCTGGTGGTATTATCTATTTCAGGACGGCCGTGCGTTGCTTCATGACTCGGAGTTGCCTGAGAGAGAATCACTCGTGCGCGAGATTGAGACGAGCAAGCTTGACCCGCGGATTTCGATTCTTTCCCAGATGAGGGATCCTGACCGCTATCAGGTGTTTGAGTATCTTCAGAGAGCTTACAACGGGATCCATATTTATCGCGATTGGATCTTTGGCCCCGGAGCCAAGCTTCGCTCATCACAAATTCCGGATGGGCCAGGCGATGCAGTAGGCCGCTGGGGCGAGAATCTTATTTCGATCATCGCGTCGATGAAACGAGCCGAAAAAAACCGGATGCTCGGTGAGCTGCGCAGCCTTTATGAGGAGATTGTCGATATCCAGGTGTCTCCAGCGGGCGGGGGAGCCATGCAATTGTTCATCGAGGAAAAAGGCGGCATTCAAATATCGGCCGAGCGCCTCTCTGATGGCACTCTCCGATTTCTGTTTCTCCTGGCGATCTTGTTGCAGTCTAACCCACCACCGATGATTGTGATCGAAGAGCCGGAACTCGGCCTTCATCCGGATGTCATTCCCAAACTGGCAGCACTCTTGATCGAGGCTTCTGAGAGGACACAGATTGTCATCACCACCCATTCACGGACGCTGGTGGATGCGCTGGGAGATGATCCGGAAAGCGTGATCGTGTGCGAGAAGCATCACGGAGAATCGACCTTTGAACGACTGGACGGCGAACGAATGAAAGTGTGGCTGGAGAAATACTCGTTAGGTGATCTCTGGAGCAAAGGGGAGATCGGAGGAAACCGCTGGTGAAAATCAAGCTCTACATTGAAGGCGGTGGAGACTCGGCGCTTCAGGACACGTTGTTTCGTGAGGGATGGCAGGTGTTTTTCCAGAAAGCAGGCCTAACTGGAAAAATGCCGAGGACCTTCCGCGGTGGCGGAAGAAACGCGACATTTGATGCCTATCAAACCTCGGTGCGCACCAAGAAGCCGGATGAGCTTCCGCTTCTGCTGGTGGATAGCGAGGATCTGATTTCAGAAGGCACCGCAGAATGGGATCATCTGAAGACACGCGACGGATGGGACCGTCCGGCGAATTCCGGGAATGATGATGCCTTGCTGATGGTCTGCTGCATGGAGACCTGGTTTCTAGCGGACCGCGAATCGCTCAAGAAATTCTTCCACGACTGCTGGCGTGACAATGCTTTGCCGCAATGGCCGAATCTGGAAGCGATCTCGAAAGACATGGTTTTTGAAAAGCTTGCACTGGCGACGGCAGTTTGCGGCAAGAAAGCCTATGCCAAAGGAAAGCGTTCATTCGAGATTTTGAAAGTGATCGATCCGGCCATCGTCGAGGCGAAGTGCCCCGGAGCGAAGCGCTTGCTGGACCGGCTGCGAACGAATTGACGCCATGGTCACCAACACCAAAGAATCCGCCCTCGAAGCCTGCATCGAGCGCTACCTCACCGGCGGCGTGAGTGTGATGCCTCCCACAGGAACACCGTTGACGGACGATGTAGGCGTTTATCAAACCGCCAAGGGCGCGGGCTACCTGCGCGGCAAGGCCACGGATTTCAACACCGAGTTCGCCATCGACGAACAAAAATTCTGGCAGTTTCTCGAATCTACCCAGGCAACGGAACTCGCCAAGCTCCACTACAAAGCGGACTGGAAACGCCAGGTGCTTGAACGGCTGCACCGCAAGCTGAAGAAGGATGGTATTCTAGCAGTATTGAAAAAGGGTCTGGATGTGGACAACGCGCACTTCACGTTACTCTATCGGTTGCCCTACAACGACCTCAACCCGGATGTCACCGCGAAGTTTGAGTCCAACATATTCTCGGTCACTCGGCAGGTCTATTTTTCCAGCGTCGATCACAAGTCGGTGGACATGGTGATTTTTCTCAATGGTCTGCCAATCGCCACCATGGAGCTCAAAAACCCGTGGACAGGCCAAAACGTCAACCACGCCAAAAAACAATACCGCGACGACCGCGACCCCAAAGAAACGCTGTTCCAGTTCCGCCGCTGCCTCGTGCATTTCGCCGTCGATCCCGACGAGGTGTGGATGACGACCAAGGTCGATGGCAAGGGCACCTATTTCCTGCCGTTCAACAAGGGTCTGCCCAACGGCCAGGGCAAGGGCAACCCGGTTAATCCCAATGGCCACAAGAGCGCCTACCTGTGGCAGGAAATCCTCAGCCGCCACAGCCTCAGCAACATCATCGAGCACTACGCCAAGCTCACTTTGGAGAAGGACAAGGCCGGCAAGCAAAGGGAAACGCTCTATTTTCCGCGCTACCAACAACTCCAGGTCGTGCGCCTGTTGCTCGCCGACGTGCAATTCCATGGCCTCGGCCTGCGCTACCTCATCCAACACTCCGCCGGATCGGGAAAATCCCACTCCATCACATGGCTCGGCTATCAGCTCGTGAAACTCTACGACAAGACCGGGCAAGAGAATCTGTTCGACTCGGTGATCGTCGTCACCGACCGCCGCGTGCTCGACCGACAGATTGACAAGAACATACGGCAGTTCGCCGAAGTGAAAAACCTTCTGGCCCACGCCAACAGCGCAGCCGAACTCCGCGCCCACCTGGAAGCGGGCAAAAAGCTCATCACCACCACCATCCAGAAGTTCCCCTTCATCGTCGATGGCATCGCCGACATGAGCGGCAAGAAATTCGCCGTGATCATCGACGAAGCACATTCCTCGCAAAGCGGCAGCGTCGCCGATTCCGCAACCGCCGTGCTTGGCGCGACCGAGGACGAGGAACCCGAAGACTATCAGGACAAGATCCTGCAAGCGATGGAGCGCCGCAAGATGGGCAACAACGCCTCCTACTTCGCCTTCACCGCCACGCCCAAAAAAGCCACCCTCGAAAAATTCGGCACCCGCAATGCCAAGGGTGGTTTCGATCCTTTCCACCTGTATTCCATGAAGCAGGCCATCGAGGAGGACTTCATCCTCGACGTGTTCGCCAACTACACGACCTACAAGAGCTATTACGAGGTCCAAGAATCCATCGAGGACAACCCGGAGTTCGACACCATCAAAGCGCAGAAGAAACTTCGCGCCTACGTCGAGAGCCACGAGCAAACCATCGGCACCAAGGCCGCGCTGATGGTGGACCATTTTCTCAGCCAGGTCGTGGCCACCAAAAAACTTCGCGGCCAGGCGCGTGGCATGGTCATCACCCGCAACATCGAAAGCGCCATCCGCTACTATCAGGCAGTCCAAAAGGAACTCAAAGCCGCCAACGCCCCATTTCAAGCCATCGTCGCATTCTCCGGAAAGAAGATGGTGGATGGCATCGAACACACCGAAGAATCGCTCAATGGGTTCCCGTCAAAGGACATCCCGGACAAACTCGCAGGAAACATCAAGATCGGTGAAACCAATTACCGCCTGCTGGTCGTGGCCAACAAATACCTGACCGGCTTCGACGAACCGCTCTTGCACACGATGTATGTGGACAAGCGCCTCCAAGGCGTGCTTGCCGTCCAAGCCCTGTCCCGTCTGAACCGCTGCAATGCCAAGATGCAGAAGCAGGACACCTTCATCCTCGATTTCTACAACACCGCCACCGAAATCAAGGAAGCATTCGACGACTTCTACACCGCGGCCTCGCTCACCGAACCCACCGACATCAACGTCCTCCACGATCTCAAGGACGCCCTCGACGACGCCGAACTCTACAGCGAGGAGGGTATCGAAAAATTCAACGACCTCTTTTTCAACGGCGAGGACGCCGAAAAGCTCCACCCGATCATTGACGAGACGGTCGTCCGCTTTGACCTGATAGAAGAGGAGCCGGACAAGATCGACTTCAAAATCAAGGCCAAGCAGTTCGTCAAACTCTACGGCCAGCTCGCCTGCATCATGCCGTTTGCGAATCCCGCTTGGGAAAAGCTTCACTGGTTCCTCAAATTCCTCATCCCCAAGCTCAAGGTGAAGGACAAGGACAAAGACCAACTCGACGCGCTATTGGAAAGCGTCGATCTATCCACCTACGGCCTCGAACGCGTTCGCCTGAACCAACACATCGAACTGGACAGCGCCGAAACCGAACTCGAACCCGAAAATCCCAACGTCCGCTGCTATCACGATCCCGAAAGCGAAGAATCGCCGCTCGACGAAATCATCCGTCATTTTAACGAGCGCCTCTTCTCCGCGTGGGATGCCACCCCGGAAGAGCAGAGGGTGAAGCTCATAAAGATCATGGAACACGTCCAGGAAAGCGCGGCCTACAAGGCGCAGGTCGTGGACAATCCCGACGAACAAAACCGCCGGATCGCGCTGGAAAGCCTCATCACCCAGGCCGTCAACAAAGAGCGCAAGAAGGATTTGGATCTCTACAAAGTCTACGCCGGTGATCCCGACTTCAAAAAGGCCTTCGACGAAAGTATCATGCGCATTCTTGCACTCCACGAGAAAAGCAAACCCGCCTAACGCTATCAAATGTACCGAGACGTGAACTATACGAAAATGCATCCTTGACGATAGGGAGGTGTTCTGGCGGTTTTGAATCCGTGTGCATGAGTGCTTGATTACCACAAAAAATTGTCGTAATCAAGCACTCGTTGGCCGACGCTGGGTCCATGAAATACCATTCCCACGGTCTGTGACCGTCTCGAGGCCATGAACGGCCATGAATTCGGTGAAAGTCCATCAGCCGATCCCCGTATGGGACGTGGCAGATGCGCTCTGAGATTCCCGGCCGATCAAAACCATCCGATCATCATATTTTTTTAGAGACATACCGTGGTGATGTGGTGAACCGATTCGGCACAAACTTTTCTAACTAATGATGAATAACAAACTGATAGGAATTGCCGGCGCTTTGTTCGCTGGTTTCACCCCATGTGCATTGGCCCAGTATCCGGGTTGGCAGCATCAGGGAGCTTTCTTTATTCTAACCACTCCGGAGGGTGCCGACCTGCCATCTGCGGCGAGCGAAAAGAACTTCCCCCTGCTGTTGCGCTTGAACAAGGACACCTTTGATTTTAGCCAAGCCAAGGCCGATGGCGCGGACCTGCGGGTTTCCGCCGGCGGTCAACCGCTTTCCTATCAGATAGAAAAATGGGATGCCGCCATTGGCACGGCCAGCGTGTGGGTGAGGATACCTGAGATCAAGGGCAACGCGCAGCAGGAGATAAAACTGCATTGGGGGAAGGCCGACGCCGCCAGCGAAAGCAAGGGTGCCGCCGTGTTCAACGCGGACAACGGATTTGTGACGGTCATGCACATGGACGAAGCGCTCAAGGATGAGGTTGGGACAATCTCACCGCTGAATGTCGGCTCGACCGCTGCCACCGGGGTCATCGGCAGCGGCAGAAATTTTGTGGCAGGGAAGGGGATTGATGGCGGTTCCCATATCAAGAACTTCCCGTTCAGCAACAACCCGTTCTCCTTCGCTTGCTGGTTCCGCGCCGATGCGGCCGGCCCAACAGTCATATATTTCGGAAATTACCCTAACAGATACAAGGTCGGCAGTGGATCCGGTGATGAGGTGTCTCTCACGATGGGCTCTCCGCCGAGCATTTCCTGGGCTTCGGATGGCCCGGGGGGCGCGGCCGCCACCACCGAGCCGGTGCTAGGCCGCTGGTATCATGCAGCCGCTACCTATGCTAACGGAACCAGCAGGATCTACGTCAATGGCAAGCAGGAAGCCAGCCGTCCAGGCGAGCCGAACACGATGTCGATCTTGAACGACGTCACGATGACGATTGGTGGGATGCGCGGAAGTTATCAATTTGCCGGCGACATTGACGAGGTGCGGCTCTCGAGCGTGGAGCGCTCGGCGGACTGGATGCGCATGGAATACGAGAATCAGAGAGCTGGCCAATCCCTGGTTGGCTGCTTGGTGCAGGCGGGCAACACGTTTGCAGTCGCCCCGGGAGTGATCCAACTCGATGAGGGGAAAATCCTGACGGTCACCGCTCAGGCCGGGGGTGCCCGCAAGCTCTATTGGATCGTCAAACGCGACGGCGCTGAGACAGTGGTAGCGGTCGATCAATTCAGCTATGCCCTGGACTCCGGCCGGGTGGTGGGCGATACGGATTATGTGTTGCAGGTCAAGGCCGTCTATCCGAATGAGGTCAAGACGCGCGACATCGCCGTAAAGATCAAGGAGCAAATCCCGGAACCGGTGGTGGTTCTGAATGCCCCTGCCGCATGGAACGGTCGCGACACCATCGAGGTGATCCCAGCCATCAGTAACCTCGCGGCTATGAAAGCAAAGGGCGCGGGCAGCTTGACCTACAAGTGGAGCGTGGCAGGTGGTGCGGTCATCAAAGAGGTGGCACCGGATCGATTGATCCTCAAACGCTCTCAGTGCAGCAACAAAATCACCGTTAGACTAGCGCTCGGCAACGGTGGCGCGGACACCATCGCCACGACGTCCATCCAGGTGAGCGAACCCAAGCAGGACGCCTGGGTCCAGCGTGTGCCCGCCAAGGACGAGCAGCCCGAAGACAACCAGTTTTACGCCCGAGACGACAAAAACGAAGGCACGCTGTTTTACAACGGTACACTTGCGCAGGCCGCCGACGCCGTGTTCCTCAAACTTTTTGCCGACGACAAACTCATCAAAACTGAGAGCCTGATCCCCGCAGCCGATAAGTCCTATGCGTTCACCCTCAAACTCAAACCCGGCCTCATCCAGTACAAAGTCGAGTTTGGCATCAAGTTAGGTGCCACCGAAAAAGTGGAGAAAACCGTCAAAAACCTGCTCTGCGGTGACGCCTATCTCATTGATGGCCAGTCGAATGCGGAAGCTGGCGGACCGAACAATGGCCCCGATGAGGACCCTGTCACACCTATCAATAACTGGATTCGCAGCTATGGAAACCAGCTTGAGGGAACCATCAAAGGCGGCTGGGGCAACGCGGTGCGCATGCATATCTGGGGACGCCCGAATTGTGGCGATCACTCGATTGGGTCCTGGGGCATGGTGCTCGCCACCAATCTGGTCCAAAAATACTCCATCCCCGTTTGCTTCATCAACGGGGCTTATGGCGGCACCCCTATCTGGCACCACCAACCGAATCCTGCCAACCACTCCGACGCGAGCGGCGCTTTCTATCAGAATCGATACAAGATCTACGGCTGCATGCTCACACGGGTGAAAGCCGCCAAACTCACCCACGGCATCCGCGGTGTATTCTGGCACCAGGGAGAGAACGACAGTGGTGCCGGCGCACCCACTGGCGACTGGAATTACAAGTCCTATCAGCAGGACTTCATCGACATGACGGCGGCTTGGAAACAGGACTATCCAAACATCAAGAACTTTTATGTCTATCAGATATGGCCGCTCCCTTGCGGAATGGGTCCCAAGGACGACCAGATTCGCGAGGCGCAGCGCACATTGCCCGCGCTCTTTTCCAACCTCCGGGTGATGTCCACCATTGGTGCCGCCTCCGAACATGCGGGCCGCGGGTCCTGCCATTTCGACCTGGCAACCTATGCCAAATTTGGGATGTATATGAGCCCGCTCGTCGAGCAGGACATTTATGGGTTCAAACCGCAACAACCGATCACCGCGCCAGACATCAAGCGCGCTTGGTTCACCAGCGCCGCCAAAAACGAGATCGCGCTGGATTTCGGCCAACCGGTGGTCTGGAACGATGATTGCAAAGCCAGTATCTATCTGGATGGCGTCATCGCCCCCATCAACACCGGCAAGGCTGAGGGCAACCTCGTCACCCTTCAGTTGTCCAAGCCCGGAAGCGCGAAAACCATCACCTATCTAACGGGCAAGGACTGGGACGGCAAACCGGAGAAACGACTCATGGGAGCCAACGGCATCGGGGCGTTGACCTTCGCCGATGTGGCCATCGCGACTCAGGGCAAGTGAGCAGAGCCAAGGATAGGACGCGCGCCAATTTATTTGCGCAGTTTGAAGTATCAAAAGATCGAAACAACTGGAGCCATATTGCCGTAGAAGAATATTCAATCAAAAAAACACATGGACACTGCTAACATCATGACCCGAGACCCGCATTCCCGCCGCGCTTTTTTGCGGCAATCGGCCGCCGCTGCAGCAGCGTTCGCTGTACCAACTCTCATTCCATCCTCGGCACGCGGGGCCGATGGCCAGACGGCCCCGAGCAATCGAATCACCGTCGGATTCATCGGTACCGGCGATCACGGCACGGGCTGGAACCTGCCGCCCTTCCTCAATCACAAGGACGCCCGGGTGGTGGCGGTTTGCGATGTGGACAACAGTCACATGGAGCGGGCCAAGGGGATGGTAAACCGGCACTACAAGAACGAGGATTGCTTTGCGACCCGGGATTTCCGTGAGGTGCTGGCCCGCAAGGATATCGACACGGTGATGATCTCCACGCCCGACCACTGGCATACCATTATCAGCCTGTTGGCGATCGAAGCCGGCAAGGACGTGCAGTGCGAGAAACCGACTCTAACCATTCATGAGGGGAAAGTTCTGACCGATGCGGTGCGCAAACACAAGAAGGTCTTCCAAACCAGCACCGAAGACCGCTCGGTGGTGGAATATCATCGCATGGCTGAATTGGTGCGAAACGGCCGCATTGGCAAGCTCCAACGCATCGAGGTGATCCTGCCCAAACAACCGGTCGGCCCGGGGGATGCCGCCCCGCAACCCGTGCCGGTCGGCCTCGATTATGAGATGTGGCTGGGGCCTGCCCCCGACGCGCCCTACACCAAGGACCGGGTGCATTACAATTTCCGGTGGATCCAGGACTATTCCGGTGGGATCATCTGCGACTGGGGGGCTCATCTGTTTGACACGGCGCAGTGGGCTAACGACACCGAGCGCAGCGGACCGCTGGAGATCGAAGGTCGCGGCACGTATTGGCAGGGCGGGCTTTACAACACCGTCAAAGACTACGACGTTACCTTTCGTTATGCCAACGGGGTGGTCATGACTTGCAAGCCCGGCGAGCCGAGCATCAAGTTCATCGGCACGGACGGTTGGGTGGGCAACAGCGGTTGGCGTGCCCCCGTGCAGGCCAGTTCAGCCAAAATCCTCGAGTCTGTCATCGGCCCTGAGGAACTCCATCTCTATACCAATCCACAGGGCGAACACGACGATTTCCTGCAATGCTTCAAAAGCCGCAAGGATCCCTATTTTCCGGTGGATATCGGCCACAGGGTCAGCACCGTCTGTCATCTCGCTAATATATCTATCAAACTCGGCCGCAAGCTCAAGTGGGATCCCGTGGCCGAGATTTTCTCTGGAGATGCCGAGGCTAACACGATGCTCGACCGACCACGCCGCAACCCCTGGCAATTGCCAAAGCTCTGACGCCTGATGTGCGTGGCAGATCCGATGATCCAGGCCTAACCAGCGCTCCATCATGCACACGGCGACTGAGCGCTGGGCAGCCAAGAGTGAAATCCTTATCATCATCAAACGTTCGATGAAAAATGTCATCCTTCGCTCTTCCACCCTGCTCACGCTCGGGCTGCTGGTCCAACTGGCACGTCCTGTTTTGGCTGCGACACCCGATGCGACCAAAGATTACATTGACGCCACTTTCACCTACAATCTAGGGCCGACCGGCGCACGCGGCTGGATCTAAAGCACAGGCAATGAGTGGATGTTCGTTCCGGAAGGACTGACCCGTGAGAGCCGCCAGATTAATATCACTTTGGTGGAAAAGGCTCACCAGCCGATAGCGTTTTGTTAGTTGATGATGTGATCCTAGGCATCGGGGCGGGTGTGTGCACCGAGGATGCCCGCAAGTCGCTGGGCCTGGCCATCGGCGAGGCCGAGAAGACGGAACACAAAGGTAAACTCCCGCTCAAAATCTGGCGCAAGGGAGCGATTCTGGACAACGTCACTATTCCGCTCGCGGTGATGGGGGTTCCATGGGCAGATGGAGGTCGATGCGCCTGCGCTGGAAAATTCTCTGCATAGGAGCTAGACTCCGCAGGGGGAGGCGACTATACCACGGCCATGACTGTACGCACCCGATTTGCGCCATCGCCCACCGGCTATTTGCACGTTGGCGGGGCTCGCACCGCCTTGTTCAATTGGCTGTTTGCCCGCAGCCAGGGTGGCACCTTTGTATTGCGGGTGGAAGATACCGACGAGGCTCGCAACAGCGACGCTGCAAGACAGGCGATTTTCGACGGCATGAACTGGCTCGGTCTCGATTGGGACGAAGGGCCGGGTGTGGGCGGCAACTTCGGTCCGTATTTTCAAAGTGAGCGTCAGGGGATTTACGACACCTGGTTTGAAAAGCTGCAGGCCACCGGGCGGGCGTATGAGGACGGTGGGGCATGGCGCTTCCGATTTGAGCGTCGTCCGGTGACGATGCTGGATTTGGTCTGTGGCGAGGTGACCATTGATTATCGCGAGGAAAGCAACACGCCAGACATGGTGATTCGGCGCTCGGATGGCTCGTATGTGTTTCACTTCGTCAACGTGGTGGATGATTTAGAAATGGCCATCACGCATGTGATTCGCGGCGAGGATCATCTGATGAACACGCCCAAGCACCTGCAATTGATTGAGGCGCTGGGTGGTGTGGCCCCGCAGTACGCGCACATTCCGCTCATTCTCAATTCGGATGGTTCCAAGATGTCGAAGCGCGATGCGGGGGCGGCGGTGGGGGATTACCCGCGGCAGGGGTTTTTAGCGGCGGCAGTGGTCAATTTCATTGCGTTGCTCGGCTGGTCTCCTAAAACCGACGCGGAAATCTTCACCATCGACGAACTCGTCGCACGCTTCTCGCTGGAGGCTGTCAACCGCGCGCCGGCCCGCTTCGACATGGAAAAATGCCGCTGGGTCAATCAGCAGCACCTGGCAAAATTGAGCGATGCCGCCTTTGCCAGCCAGGCCGAACCGTTCGTGCGGGAGGCCGGCCTGCCGTTGCCCGAGAATTTCACTGCGGTGGCTGCTGCTGTCAGGGAGAAGGTTCGCTTGCTGGGCGAGGTGCCCGACGCAGTGGCCTTCCTGTTGACGGATGCCATCGAGTTGGATGCGGAGGTGATCGCCAAGGTCCGTGCCAATGCCGCCGCCGCAGAGCTGTTGGAAAAACTGGCGCTGGCGTTTGAGGGGATCGGCGAGTGGTCGGGAGAAGCCGCCAAGGCCGCCTTGAACGAGGTGGCGGCCGCTGCCGCTGTCAAGCCGGGTCAGTTGATGTTTCCGATGCGTGCGGCACTCACCGGCCGGGCCCACGGCCCGGATCTGGGCGACATCCTCGGATTGCTAGGAAAGGACCGCAGCCGTGCCCGGATCGCCGAATTCATCCAAGCCCTATATGAAAGAAGTTTACACATTGGATGATCTCGCATCGAGGGATCTGCTAGATTCTGGGGAAGGCAAGCCTGCGTGCTTGGCGGTCCTTGGTTGGCCCATCGCTCATTCGGCCTCGCCGCGTATGCAGCAGGCGGCGCTCGATGAGGCGGGCATTGGGGTGCGGTATGTGAGGTTGGAGGTGGAACCGGGGCGGGTGGGCGAGGCGCTTGGGCGGATGCGTGAGCTTGGGTTTATCGGTTGCAATGTGACGGTGCCGCACAAGTTTGAGGTGATGGGGTTCTGTGACGTGGTGGACGGTGCCGCGCAAGCCTTGGGCGCTGTTAATACGGTGAGCTTCGAGGCTGGGTCAACACGCGGCAGCAATACCGACGGACCGGGATTTGTCAGGGCCATCTCCGACGAGTTTGGCGTTGCGTTGGAAGAGCTCAAGGTGCTCATCGTTGGTGCGGGCGGGGGGGCCGGTCAGGCGCTCGCGGCGCAATGCCTGATACAGGGAGTCAAGCGCCTGATGTTGGTCAATCGGACGTTGGAAAAGTTGTGGCCGGTGGTGGCACGGCTGCATCGGTTGGCGGCGGGTTGTGAGATCGGCGTGTTGGCGCTTGAAGATCCCGTGCTGGCGGAAATCTCTCGCTCTTATGACTTGATCGTCAACGCCTCCTCGGTGGGCCTGAAACCCGGCGAAGCGGCGGTTTTGTCGGCCGCGTGCCTGAGGCCGGGGCAATGGGTGTACGACTGTGTCTATCAGTCGAAACCGACCCCGCTGCTGGAGTCTGCGGCGGCGCGGGGTTGCGGCACGGCCGATGGGCGCTCGATGCTCATTCACCAAGGGGCGCTGGCGTTTCAGCAGTGGTTCCCGGGCAGCACTCCCTTGGCCGCGATGCGTGCCGCCTTGGCTTGAGACTCTCCGGATTTTGGGGTTACACGGGTAAAGATTTCGGGCTGGGAAGCCGGGGAGGGACGTAGGGGATGGAATGCGCTACAAAGCAGCAGTGGGATGGCGCGGCATCTTGTGTCCCATTGTTAGGGCGCGGCGGGTGGGGGCGGCGGTGCCACGCTTGGGTCGTCAAGGCTCATCCAGTGACAGGCGATGACCTTGGCGAGTTCGAAAGAGAAAGGGGCATCGGCATCGGCTGGGGCGGGTTGGCGACGTAGAAGCACGCGGACGCGGAGCATATCAGGAGGCTCGAGGTAAGGGAGTTTGGAGGCATACAAGAGTTCGCCTTTGGCATGTTTTTTGAAGGCCTCGGCGAGGAGTTTGCCATCGGGGCTGTTGCGGCTGACGAGAAACTCGGGCGAAGCCGTGGCGGTTTGGTCCGGATAACCGAAGCGGGGCTGATAGAACACCAGGCTCATGAGGCTCGACTCGCTGCGCTGTTTGACAAGGCGTTCGCGTACCAGCAGGCGGAATTCCAACTCCGGTTCACCGGCGCCGGTGAGAAAGAGTTGCCACGGGTAATCGCTGTAGCGGGCGAAGTGTTCCCAATCGAGGCGCCATTCACCGTTTTGTTGGACAAACACACAGTCGAGAGTGCGACCGTCCGGCGCACTCCAGCGGGTCTCCACCGCCCGCCCCCCGGGCAATACCAGCAATGAGTTCGTGGTATTCTTGATGGTCAGTGGGTCGATCCTGATGAATGGGTTGAGATCGTAAAAACGTGCCATACGTGCGGCGGTGGTCACCGGATTGAGCACAAATTGGTTGCGTTCCTCAGGCGAGCCGGCACCGAGAAACCCGCTAAGCGCCTCGCAGCACGCCGGCAGCGCCTTGGTGAGGGTCACGACGGCCTCATCGCCGCTGGTGCCGACGAGCGTGGCAGCGGTAGAATTGGCGGACGTCCGGATTTTATCATCCTGCCAGAAATAGCGCACGGCGAGGACGATGAGGGCGGTGGCAAGCGCCCAGCCGAGTAAAATTTTGACCATCAGGAAATTGTGCCGGGGGTGGCGCAGGTCATCTGTTTTTCCAACTTGGTGGCTTTGTGGCCCTGTTCTGGGCGATGGTAGCGGCGAGCGAAGCGACTGAGTCTCGGCACCCAGTGCGGGGTTGCGTCCGCATTGGGTGCAACGGCGCTCAACCTCATCACCCGGGGGCGACTTGAAGAGCAAGCCGCAGCGACCGCAGTGATACCAAGCCATGTTTTCGTCGCTCACGGAGGGCAGTCTAGGGGGAAACCCAGTCAATGTGAAGCAACTCTCCAATGATCCACTGGTTTTTTTGAGCTCCCGCAGGCGCGGGGGCCAAGCGCAGCGTCATGGGCCGATCCGCTGGAGCGTCATCCTCGTTCTTGGCCGCCTCAAACGCCTTGAGCAGCTCGGCCGCCGCAGGATTGTCCAATTTTACGTAGCCCCACACGACTTGCTCGAGATCCAGAGCCAGCAGTTTGTACGAACGAAACTGCGTCTCCGGAAACGTCAGTGAATAAAAATTTTCCGGAGTGGCGTGGCAGCGGACGAGGCCACCGGCACCGATTCCGCGGGCGAGGGACGCGAACGTGGCTTCGCCGAGTCCCTCGGTGGCCTCCCAGTCGATGCGTAGTGAATCCCCCTCGCGGACGAAATACGCCCGGTACGGGGCAAAGTCGGGTCTGGATCCGCTCAAGCAGCCATGGCATACCCCGCCTTGGGCACTGACCTCCCAAGCGGCGTTGCGAGAGGGGAGCCATTCGGCTGGGGCGAGCCACGGCTGCCAGTATTGGGTGAGGCGAGGGGAAAGGCGGGCGGAGTTGCGGATGAGTGGCAGCACGGCCTCTGGAGTGGTGGCTTTGGCATAGGCCGCGAGCAGTGAGCGGGCATTTTCCTCGCAGGGGCCGTCGGGCTCAAATCCCTGCATTTCTTCAACCTTCACCTCTTGGACCAATTCGAGTGGGTTGGTTTGAGTTTTGGATTTCGGCGAGAGGAGCAACTCTTGGGTCGCCAAGGCCGCCACCAAAACCCCTCCGACGCCCATCCCTGCAATCACCAACCAACGCAGCGGATGTTGGCGGGCTTTGCCCCAATCCTGGCTCTCACCCTGCAATTCAGACGGATCTTGCCGCGCGGCCAAAGGCATCGCCGGAATGACGATCGCGGCCTGAAACGGCCCCTCGGCCAGCGGCTGTTCCAACCGGAACACCTCACCGCCGTACTCTTTGATAGGCAAGGAGGGGGCGGTTGCAGCCGTCGGCCGTGCCACCGACTCGACATTGATCCGCAACCCGGAATTGGCGGAATGTGCGGACTCGGAACCGGGGGGTGCCTGCCTCACCCTCTGTCGTTTGCGAGGCAACATCACTGCGCCTGATTCGTGGGCCTGGCGGGACCACCCGACACCGTCATCCCACACATCGGCCGCCGCCACTGGCGGGGCGTGATTGTTCGGGTCGTGCAGGTTTGTTGCCATGTAAAATCCCGGGGTGGGAGCGCAACGAAGTATGCCGGTTGGGGGGGATCTGGCAAGTCGGCAAGTCGGCAAGTTGGTCAATTTTCAATCCCCTCTCCCTCTCCCTCTGGGCAACGCCGCCCACCCACACTCCTTGATGGCTTGCATTTTCGGTCTGAGGCGAAGCCTCGCTAGCCTTGAAGGATGCGCAAGGCACCGCGGACCAGTCCTTCGGTGGTGGCTGCGGCATCGCCATCCAACACCCGGCGCACCGCCTTTCTGGAGTCCACTTGCTTGTAGCCAAGAGCGATGAGCGCCAGTTCGGCATCGGCGGCCGAGGCACTCATGGCCCCCTCGGCGGCGTGCTGCCAAGTATCCGCAACGCCCACTTTGTCTTTGAGTTCAAGCACGATGCGTTCCGCCGTTTTTTTGCCAAGCCCTTTGATGCGGGATAACTCGCCCACATCGCCGGCGACCACGCAGGTTTTGAATCGCGCCACCGGCATGCCGCTTAGCACCGCCATGGCAATGGCCGGGCCAATGCCGCTAACCCGGTCTATGAGCATCAGGAAAACATCGCGTTCCTCCTCCGTGGCAAAGCCATAGAGCGTGTGGGCCGTCTCACGAATATGCAGATGGGTGCGCAAGTCCACCTCCACCCCTGGGCTCGCATGCAAGCGGTCAAAGGTTGAGAGCGGCACCAACACTTCATAGCCCACGCCATGAACGTCCACCACCAGTCGATTGGGATAGGCCTCCAGAATTTTGCCCCGCAGTCGTGCGATCATCAGGGGCGCAGTGTGGGCCGAGAACCCGGCACGTCAAGTCCGATCCCCATCCCCTGTGAATCCTGTTGTTTGAATGAAAATTCCGCCCGCGAGATTTCAGACTCGACAAGCGGGGACTAAGCGGCTGCACTTCTAACCGTGAGCGATTTCCAAGATTCATTCAATCAGAACGACGGGATGCTCCATGCCGCTGAGGACCGGGCGGCGATCGACCCGTGCCATGAGTTCAAGAAAAAGATCGATGAACCCGACTCGGTGCTTGATCGGGAACGTCTCGCTCTACCGGCCTCGCCGGAAAGCCAGTTTGCGGTGTCGATCGCAGCGCGGCGGGCGCGGAGGATCCGGGTTGGCGTGACGTCCGTGCTCGCAGCGTTTTGTTGGCTGTTCCTTATCGGGTTTGTTGGCTGGGATGCGGTGACGGTTTCCGTGTTAGTCGCGTTGGTCAGCGCCATCATTCTATTTCGGGTTGAGGCCATGGTTAAAGCGGGACACGAGATCGCCGCCGCGAAAGAAAAGTTACCTACATGGATTCATTCTGGCCTGCCGGGCACATCCATCGATGTGCCTCTTTACGGGAAAGTCATCCTGCAGATGTGCTGGTGCCCGCCGGGATTTTTTACGGTGGGCAGTCCGGAAAGCGAAGGTGGGCGCTCTGGTGACGAAATGCAGGTTTCCGTGACCTTGTCGAAGGGTTTCTGGTTGGCAGGGACGGAATTGACGCAGACGCAGTGGAAGGCGGTGATGGGCAGCAATCCGAGTCATTTCAAAGGAGGCAACCTGCCAGTGGAAAAGGTGAGTTGGGACGACGCACAGAGATTCATCGCCAAGGTCAACGCACGCGGATTTCTTCCAAAAAACTGGATATTTGCCCTGCCCACCGAGGCTCAGTGGGAGTATGCCTGCCGGGCTGGGACGACGGGACCATTCTCGGGCGAATCGCTGGATGATGTCGGGTGGTTCGATGGAAATAGTGGAGGCAAAACCCATCCGGTAGGGACTAAAAAGCCGAATGCGTGGGGTTTTCACGACATGCACGGCAATGTTTGGGAATGGTGTGCGGATTGGTATGACAACGTCTTGCCGGGTGGTTCCGATCCAACCGGACCAGATACAGGCCTGCTTCGCGTGGGTCGTGGCGGTTCTTGGGGCGTCGTCGATTCAGGTTGCCGCTCGGCCATCCGCTACTGGAGCACGCCTGGCTATCGGAACAGTTGTATTGGTTTTCGGGTGGCAGTGGTGCCGATCGAGCCAGCAACAGATTGAGAGGGCCGGGCATTGGAGGTAGATCGGCTGACCCGAAGGGGACGATTGAAGCGCAAGAATCTCCATCAATCCGTGAACTACAATTGCAACATCAGTCCCCAGATCTTGTGCGTGGACCCATCCAAAATTGCCTTCGGCCATCCCAGTTAGGGCTGCGCCGGTTTTTTCCGAGTTCGCTATCGCTCACACCGCGTTCAAAATTTAAAATTCAAAATGTATTGCCCCGGTTTCATGGCACTGGCGTGCCGACGGGCGGATGGGCCTGGCGCTTCCACTGCATGAGCCCGTTGGCCGCCACGATCAACGATCCGCCGACAAGCAGGGTCGGGGTGATCGTTTCATTCTGATAGGTATGATGGATGCACGCGCCGAGCAGACCTGGAAGAAACAAGACATAAATCGCGGTGAATACCGGTTCGGTGGTGTAAATGAGCCCGGCCTCTGTTGCAGGGATGCGCGGCTGCCATGTGTTCATCAGCAGATAGGCGCAAACCGAGCAGAACAGCGCAAGCACCAGAATCAAGCCGCCGGCGGGCAGCGACGCCCCGGCCCTCAGGCAATCCAGCGGCTGGTTCGCCAAGAGCAGGGTGATGGGCACAAACATGACCGTGATCGCAACAAACATCACGAAGGTCACCGGCATGCCGCGGGTGGCAGCATACTTCGGATCCTCCAATATCAATATCTGAAAAGTGAAGAGAAACGCCGCGAGGACCGTCTCCAATTCCCCCCGGCCCAGCCGCAAATGGTCCAGCCGGATGCCCGATAGAATCGCTCCACCCATTATGACGAGCAAGGTGGCTACCAGCACCCGCCGTCCGGGCACCTCGCGGTGTTTCAGGCAAGCCCAGAGCGGAAGGAAAATGCAATAGGCTTGGGTGAGAAAGGCCGAGGTTGAGGCGTCGGTGTGAGCGAGGCCATCGGCTTGGATGCCCATGCCCAAGCCACCCCACAAAGCGATCCAGAGTCCTTGGCGGATTTCCAAACGGGTCGGACGGGCACTGCATGCGACGAAGGGCCATAAGATGACTGCTGCCGAACCAAACCGGGCAATCTGCATCCACGCCGATAGAAAAAGTGTGCCCGCCTGCGGCAGGCGTGCCGCCTGCTCCAGATGCAACGCTTTCATCACCGGAAAGCTCACTCCCCAGAAGGCACAGGTGATCACAAGAAAAATAATGGGCATACAAAACAGCCGCAGACCGGCCCGCAACCGTCTCACGTGGAGCCCGCCGACAAAAGCCCAAAGTGCCGCTCAACCCGAAGTGCCGAACCGGCCCACTCAGGCGGGACTTTCTCGACGCGCGGTGCTGCCATCCACCCACTGACTGGTGATCAAAGTGGCACGCGGGCAGGCCGGCGGCCCTTTCTCGCCGTGCTGCACCATCGAGACTAACATGTCCACCGCCGCCTCTCCCACCAAATCGTTGCGCTGGTCCATCCCCGCCCAATGCGCGTGGTCGGCTCGCCATTCATACTGGATCAGGCCAATGTCGCGGCCCGCCTGCAGCCCGATCTGGCTCAGCCAGCGCTCGACCTCGTGATAGAGAGTGAACACCACGTCCGGCCGCGTCTTCGTCAGCCATTTGCGAAATCCCTCCACATCCCGCCGCGCCTCACAAATCGCCGTGAACGGTGCCAAACGCGCCTCTATGCCCAATAGTTTCATTTGACCGGTCATGTAGCCCGCCGTGAAGCGGCCCTCAATCAATTCATCAATCACCGGATCGAGCACCAGGCCGGGGCGCTGGTAGCCGGCTGCCAGCGCCCGCTCGAAGGCCGTCAAGGCGAGTCCGTGGTGGTCGGCACAGGCGAATGACAAGGCGGGCTTGCGGGTGCGCACTCCGGTGACCACCACTGGAAACTCGTCCCACACTGCGGCCATGGGTTCGGGCAAGTGTTTGGCCTTCATCAGGCCCACGATCAACAAGCCGCGGATGCCGCGGGCCCGCAATATCGAAAGCCAGCGCTTCACCGACAATTCCTTGTCGTGCAGCCAAAACTCGTCCAGCGCATAGCCCAGTTGGCCAGCCCGGTGGCGGCAACCGGCGACATAATGCGGGATCGTCGGATGGCGGGTCAGCGCCTCGCGGTCCTCATTGCCATTGATCAGCGCCAAGGTCGCCTGAAAGCGCGGCGAGCGACTCTGACGTAACTCCGCCATCAGG
>CAIQXC010000503.1 GCA_903875675.1 Akkermansiaceae bacterium | reverse complement strand
GATCTTCCAGCGCCTTGACCTCCGGTCGGTGATGACCGTTAGGAAAGCCAATGACCACTGAGACGAGCACGTTGCTGCCTGCGAGGCATTCGGCGGCTAGGGCGACGTCGCAGGGCCGGACGCACATGCTTTTGACGCTGCGGGCGATGCACATGGCCGCATGGGCCCGGATATCCGCATCGGTGAAACTCGGTTTGAGCACGGCATGATCGATGGTAGCCGCGACTTGGGAAACGGTGAAGGTTTGCATGAGGGTAGGGGAAAATTCAGTGCATTTCGCGGCCGCCGGTGACGTTGATCGCCTGGCCAGTCATGTATCCGGCGCCGTTGGATGCCATGAACAGGGTGACTGCCACGATGTCTTCGATTTGCGCCAGACGCTTGAGCGGCACCTTGGCCGTAAACTGTTTGATGACGTCCTCCCGCGATTTGCCCAGGTTTTGGATGTACCCGGCGCTGACGTTGGTCCAGACGCCAGTGTGATCTGTGATACCCGGGCAAAGACAGTTCACCGTGATCCCGAAATCGGCCAACTCGTAGGCCAACGCTTGCGTGAAACCGATCACCGCAGCTTTTGCAGCCGAATACGGGCTCATCAGCGCCGAACCGGTCTTGCCCGATTTGGAACTGAAATTGACGATTTTGCCCGATTGCTTCGCCTTCATCAGTGGCACCACATGTTTGGTGAAAAAGAACGTGCCTTTGCAATTCACGTCGAAGATGCGGTTCCATTCCGCTTCTGTGATCTCTTCAACTTTTCCCTGCCCGACCACCCCGGCCACATTGACAAGGATGTCCACAGCCCCATCCCCGAAACTCGCAGCCTCGCTAACGACGGCTGCCACTTCTGCTTCGATGGTGACGTTGGCCGCCAGACCTGCGGCATGCGCACCGGCAGCTTTGAGGTCGGCCACGGACTGGTCAACGCCCGCCTGGGTGATGTCGGTGATGAAAACCCTGGCCCCGCCTTCGGCGAAACCCAGGGCAATGCTTTTTCCAATGGCACCTGCGGCACCTGTGATGAGGACGGTTTTGTTATCGTATCGGAGGTTCATGATGGAGTTGGGACAAGCACCACTTAACCCGGGCACTGATGGCCCGCGCTATCCCGTGGTGTGAGGGTGCAATTCCCCTAGCCTGGGCTAGGGGAACTCGTGGAATATGTCAGGGGAACACAATCTTCGGGTCGCTGTGGCGAACCGCGGCATTGTCGTGATAGGTTGCCGCTTCTGTGATGATCGCGCCCTCGGGACCAGCGAACTGCCAGTGGCGTGCGGTGGGCCGGTTGAGCTTGGCGGATTGGCCCGGCTTGAGGATGGTTTCGTGAAAGACAGAAACGCTGTCTTTTTCAAAATCGGGGATCACCGCATGCATGTCTGCCGTGCGCTCGCCTTCGCCATAGACGTAGGAAAGCCCGTGGCGCACCGTCCAGCCTTCCATCTTGGGCGTCGCCTTGTCGGTTTTGATGTGGTAGTGTTCCGGCAGCATTTGGTTGGGCAGCAAATACAGGTCTTGGACCATATAACTGTCCTCTTGATCGTTGAGAAACCCTACCGCAGCCAACCCGAGTTTGGTGAATTGGCCCAGCCCGTAATCCGAGATCCAAAGTTGTTCGCGCAACCCATCAAACACCGGGTATCCGTGGTAATGCATCAAGGCAATGATCGCATCCTTGCCGGCTTCAACATTGAACTTGCCGTCCTTGTAGAAATCTTCGTTGCGAAATGCCAGTTTTTGCTTGCTCGCGGCTCTGGCCAGAGTCGGTTTACACACTGCCAGGATCCCCAGGCCAGCTCCTATTACCTTGATTGCGGTTTGCCTTTTCATTTTTTGTTTGATTGAATTCCAGTGGGTCGGTGCTCTGTCTAGCAGAGGTCCGACGCAAACTAGCCAATTCCAAGCAATGCGTCAAAGGTAAATTGCGCAATCCAAGACGGCCGACTGCCAGCCTTCAAGGAGGGTGGGCGTCCCCGCCCACCTGTAATCCGCCTTCAAGGAGGGTGGGCGTCCCCGCCCACCCGTAATCCGCCTTCAAGGAGGGTAGGCGTCCCCGCCCACCCGT
>CAIQXC010000502.1 GCA_903875675.1 Akkermansiaceae bacterium | reverse complement strand
CGGTCCGCAGTATCGGTCGTTTGGCGCCGGGGGGCCTTCTCGCGGTTATTGAGCGGCAGGTAGTTGAAGAATCGGCGCACCATCAGCAGTGCCTCGACGTCTGTTTCGAATGCCAAGTCCGCCACCCCGGAGCGTGTGGTATGAGTGATTGCGCCGCCGAGTTCTTCGGCGGTAACTTCCTCATGGGTGACGGTTTTGACGACTTCCGGGCCGGTCACAAACATATAGGAAGAGTCCTTTACCATAAAGATAAAGTCGGTCATCGCCGGAGAATACACCGCGCCGCCGGCGCAGGGACCCATGATCACCGATATCTGCGGGATCACCCCCGAAGCCATCACGTTGCGCTGAAACACCTCGGCATAGCCACCTAACGAGGCGACGCCTTCCTGGATGCGAGCGCCGCCGGAATCATTGAGGCCGATAACCGGCACCCCGGCCTTCATGGCGTGATCCATCACCTTGCAGATTTTTTCGGCATGAGCTTCCGAGAGCGAGCCGCCGAAGACGGTGAAATCCTGCGAGAAGACGAAGACCGGGCGGCCGCTGATCATGCCGAAGCCAGTGACGACCCCATCGCCGGGCACCGATTCCTGATCCATGCCGAAATCCGTGCAGCGGTGTTCGACGAACATGTCCCACTCTTCGAATGACCCTTCATCTAGCAATATCTCGATGCGCTCGCGAGCCGTCAACTTGCCCTTGGCATGCTGGGCCGCGATGCGTTTGGCTCCACCGCCCATCGCCGCCCGTGCCCGCTTCTCATCGAGTTGGCGGATGATGTTATGCACGGCAGGACCTCCGATCCAAGCGTGCGGCTAGGGAGACGTGACATGTTAGAGTCGGGGGCGGGCAGAAGGCGGATATCATGAGAAAATGGGTGGCCAGTGTGCGCAGGACCCTACCAATCCAAGCCACGGTGCCAAGGAAATTGTCAGAAATTCCGCTGGCGGGTCAGTTCTGCTGCGTGGGAGCCAGGGGCAGACGCAGGGTGAAGGTGCTGCCTTGGCCGAGGACGGAGGTAACGCCGATCGAGCCGCCCATGGCTTGGGCGAGCTGCTTTGCGATGGCCAGGCCGAGCCCGGCGCCTTCATAAGTGCGGTGAATGGATGAGTTCACCTGAGTGAAGGCATTGTATATGGAGGCGAGTTGTCCGGGCGCAATTCCCAACCCGGTATCCGCTACGGCGAATTCCAGCCACTCCCGTCCGTCCACGATGGCAGAAGCCAGGCGCAAAACCACCGAGCCGTGCGGGGTGAATTTCACGGCGTTGTCCAGCAGGTTGAACAGAATCTGGCTGATGCGGTAATGGTCGCCTATGATATATTGCGGCAAGCCGGGTGCCATCTCACGGTCGAAATCAAGCCCCTTATCGGCGGCGGCCTTTGAGATCCGCTTGCAGGCAATCTCTACCAGACCGTCAATAAGCACCGGCTTGGATTCCAGCTCGATG
Source organism: Akkermansiaceae bacterium (assembly GCA_903875675.1). Lineage (GTDB taxonomy): Bacteria > Verrucomicrobiota > Verrucomicrobiia > Verrucomicrobiales > Akkermansiaceae > Luteolibacter. The sequence continues at coordinate 3,683 of CAIQXC010000502.1, read as the reverse complement.
CTCAATTTTTCGATGCTGACAAACTCGAGGATATCATCGATAAGTTTGACGAGGGCTTGACCGCTTTGGACGATAACGTCCACCCATTCCTCACGTTCCGCATGGGTTAGAGGCGCACCAAGAAGCTCTGCGGCTCCCAGAATCCCGTTGAGCGGTGTGCGCAGTTCGTGGCTCATCACCGCCAAAAACTCACGCTTCGATCGGTTGCCCGCTTCCGCCATGTCGAGCGCCTCCAACAGCCGCGTTTCCATCATTTTCCGTGCGGTGGTATCGTCCTTGATGGCAACAAGATGGATGAGTTCCCCGTTGCTGTTGACAATCGGGGAGATAGACGTCGTTTCCCAGTAGAGCGAGCCATCCTTGCGGCGATTGTGAAACTCCCCCCGCCAGACCCGCCCGGATTTAATAGCCAACCAGAGATCCTGATAAAATGCCGGGCCCTGCTCGCCGGATTTGAGAATACTGGGATTTTTGCCAATCGCCTCGCTGGAGCTATAGCCCGTGATGGTTTCAAACGCGGGATTCACATATTCGATATCACCCATCGGAGAGGTGATGACGATCATGCTGGCTGTCTGCTCAATGGCCTTGCGCAGCACCAGCAGTTCGGCCTGCATCCGCCTGCGTTCGTCCTCTTCAGCGAAGTGGTCGAAGGCGAAGCTGATATTATCGGCCATCTCCATGAGCAAGGCGCGGACTTCTTCATCAAACGCCCCGAGAGTGTCGCTGTAGAGCATCAGTAGAGCCACGGGCTTCCCCCTCAACAGCAAGGGAATGCACGCAGCGGATTTCCACCCGAAGCGGCGGCCAGCGTCACGCACTGGCGCGGTGCTCAGATCGTTTTGAAAGTCGTGGCTCCACATCGCCCTCCCCTCAAGGAATGCCCGGCCTCCCGGCCCCCTGCTCATCCGATCTTCGGGATTGACAGAAATCTCAACCTCCAACAAATAATCGAGCCCCTCGCCGTAACTGGCTACTGATAAGATCCTCCCGCTTGCTGCGTCGGGCATGCCGATCCAAGCCATCTTCAAGCCGCCCTGTTCCACCACAATGCGGCAGATTTTGGGCATCAACCCGGCCATACTCGTGGAATGGACGGTCGCCTTGCTGCATTCGCTCAGCGCTCCGTAGAGCATCGAGAGTCGCTCAATTCTGGTTCGTGCCTGTTTCTTCGCGGTGATGTCGCGGATGAAAACCGCCATGAGGACGTCGGACGTCAGGCGCTGGACGCTGATATCGACGTCGAAGTCACTGCCGTCCTTCCGCCTGTGCCGGGATTCAAAGTGAGCACTTCCCCCCTCAAAGATTTTTTTGATGTTGGCGGCGACTTCATCGGCGCTCTGGCCGACATCGAGATCGCCAATGCCCGTCGTTAGGAGCTCCTCCTCGCTGTAGCCGCTCATCCGGCAATAGGCCGCGTTGGCTTCCTGGATGCGGCCTTGTGCGTCCATCAGGCAGAAGCCGTCCATGGCTGCAAGCAGGATCGTCCTGTGACGCTCGCCTACCTCGCGTGCCTGAGTGAGAGCCTCCACCTTTCGCTGTTGCGCATCGACAAGATTGCCCATGATACGCGTTTGACGCCCCCGATAGTAGAAGGCGACCAGAACCGCCGCCAGCAGAATGAACAAGCCGACCATGAGGGAAATCACGGCGGCCTTGGCACGCACCTCGGCGAGAATTTCCGCCTCATCCACCTTGGACTCGATAAACCAGGGCGAGTCGGCTACTGAGCGCAGGTCGCAGATCACCCGAATTCCGCGGTAATCCTTGCCGACAAAGATCCCCCTTTGGCCATTGGCTACCCGGGCTGCGGCAAGAGTCGAATCGCCCAGTGGCAAACGCAGGGACAGGGCGGTGCCGGCACGATGGCGGACGTCACTGAGATACAACACCTCGTCGCCATCGCGCATCACCAGCAGGGTCTCCGCAGAATCACTGGGCGTCAGCGTGGATGAAATCAACGGATAGAGGTAGGAGGCCGCTTCATGCCGCAGCACCAACACCGCCAGAGTCTTCCCATCGCGGTCGCACACCGGTGCCGCGAGGTCAATGTGGATCTCACCATCGGACGCTCGATAGAAATTGGAAAAGGCAGGGGCATGTGTGGCGATCGCCTCCCGAATGGCTAGGCGCGTGGCATCGTAAAGATGCTCGGAATCAGCGTCGTTGGCAGCCAGAAGATTGGCCTGGGTGTCAAACAGCAGGGCACTGCGGTGCTCCGTCTCCTGCATCTCTTCCCGCAGGCAGTCCTGCAATTCCTTCTGAAAATCCAGGCTGCCTGGTGCCCCAAGCTCATCCTTCGCCCCCTTGATCGTCAAGGAATCCTTCGCCGCCCTCTCAATCTCGGCCGCGCGTTCCTTCCTCCATTGCTGGATTTGCAAACTCTTCAAATTGTTAATGGCAGCCAGCGTCTGGTAATGCACATCAGCAATTTTGCCTACCTCGCCACGATAGCTCAAGCTTCCAACTCCTACCAACAACAACGTGAAAACAGCTAACATACCTACCACCATAAGGTGGGTCCCGCGTTCTTTCAGCGATGGCTGGGTATTCATGCGCATGGAATGTGGATAGAATACTCAACAATTACCGCTTTGTCGAGTCCTAAAATTCATGGCCTGTGCCGTTTTTTTCACACGGTTGGCGCTGGTGGGCTAGCCGGTGATGCCGAGTTTGGCGCGGAGGGTTTCGATTTCGGCGGACAATTCGCCCCATCGGGAATAGCTGGTTTCGAGGCCCTGGGTGACTTTTTCGACGGCGTTGGAGGTATCGCGCAGCAGGTCGGCATCGGCGGCGCAGGCGTCACCGGAAAGATGTTGGGTGAGGGTGGCCTGGGCGGCCTCCAGCTCGGCGATCTTCGTTTCCAAGGCGGCGAGTTCGGCTTCGCGGGGCTTGAGGACTTTTGAGCGCAATTCGCGGGCCTCGGCCTCGACCCGCCGCTGGTCTTTGCGGGATAGGTTGCTCTTGCTGTTCGATCCGACAATACCGGTGGTGGTGGAGGTTGCACTGCGGGCGGGCAAGCCACGACCGGCGGCGAGGGCTTGGTCGCTGGCGGATTTATCGATGTAGTAAGAGATATTGCCGTGATAGAGGACGGGTTGGCGGCCGGGGCGGAATTCGAGGGTTTTGGCGACGAGCGGATCGAGGAAGGCGCGGTTATGCGAAACAATAAGCACGCTGCCTGGATAGTCGATGAGCGCCCGCTGCAACACGTCCTGGGATTGCATATCCAGATGATTCGTTGGCTCGTCGAGGATGAGGAAATTGGCTGGGGTGAGCAGCATGCACACCAGAGCGACGCGTGAGCGCTCGCCGCCGGAGAGGACTCCGACTTTTTTAAAGACGTCGTCGCCGCGGAAGAGGAAGCAGCCCAGCAAACTCCGGGCATGCGGCATGCTCTCACGCGAGGCAGCCTTTTCGACAGTCTCCAGAACGGTCAGATCGGGGTTGAGCTCATCGGAATGGTTCTGTGAGAAAAATGCCGGGGCTACCTTGTGGCCGAAGCTGTGGCTTCCGGCATCGGGTGCCTCGCGGGCGGTGATGATGCGGCAAAAGGTGGACTTGCCGGCACCGTTAGGGCCGACGATGGCAATTTTTTCGCCCTTGTTAATTTCGAAGTCAAAGCCGCTGAACACGTTGAGCGCGCCATAACTCTTGGCCACACCATCAAGCTTGCCAACCAT
>CAIQXC010000501.1 GCA_903875675.1 Akkermansiaceae bacterium | reverse complement strand
GGGGCAGTAATGCCCCATTCCTACCTCTATCCGAAGAAATGGAGCCTCTGAGGTGGCTCCATTGAGCGTGTAGGCTCCCGCCTCCATGCTGGCGCTGCCCTGGCCGTTGCCCAGCCAGTTGCTGAAGCGGGCTGCGTCAAACCACGTCACGCCAACCACCGGCATGCTCGCATAGGTGCTGCTCACGCTGTAGGTGTAACTGCCGCTAGCGCCGCTTTGGGTGACGCTGCTTCCGTAGGTGCCCGTGGTACCCATGGTCGCAGTGAAAATCCCGTTGCTGCTGAAAGTGCCCTTGGCGTTTTGAGGAAGTCCACGTATTGCGCGTTGGTCACCTCGTAGGTGCCAATGTTATAGGCGTGGTTTACCGTTCCGTAGCGGGTTGATGGGTCCTCAAGCGTTGCCGACGTTGCCGACGTCGCCGATGCTCGTCCAACTCATGCTGACCACGGCGGTGAGGCAGGTCGCCGACCGCCTGGAATGGCCCAAAGTGGTGGCGTCGGCAGATGAACCGCTGCCACCGGGATCCGAGTGGGTTGAGTTATGCCGAGGTGGATTTTATCGTTGTTAGGTCAAATTCTTTGTCTTGGGTCCTGAAGTCTTCAGGCTTGGCTCTGAGGTGAAGCCTCGCGAGGAAGACAGAGGCTGGAGGCCCGAGGTCGGGATGAGATCGAGGATCAAGGAGGGAAGATATATGCTATTTGACCCTTTTCCATTTTCATTTTTGACCGTCATGATGGGTGTTTAAAACACCGGGATTGACACGGCGTTTTGCAACTCTAAACTCCAACAAGCGGATGAATTCAACCTTTCAATGCATCAACTCATGTCCCCGTGGTGTTGCCATCGCTCTCACATTCGGCATCGTGGCGGCAGTGGGTCTCATCGACTACGCGACAGGTTATGAGCTCTCATTTTCCGTGTTCTATCTGGTTGCTATCGCGGCCTCGTTCTGGCTCGCCGGCCGCAACCTCGCCATCCTCGTCGCCGTTCTCAGCATCGCCATTTGGATTCTTGGCGATTGGACCGCGGGTATGCGCGGCTCGTTCACCCTGGCATGGAACGCGGTGATCACCATGACGTTTTATATGATTGTTCTGGCACTTCTGACGTGGCTCAAGGCCTCGCATGAGACGCTGGAAATGCGCATCAAGGAGCGCACCGTGGCGCTGCGGGAGGAAATGACCCAGCGCGAACGCCTCGAAAAGGAAATCCTCAGAATCAGTGAAAGCGAACGCCAACGCATCGGCTGTGACTTGCATGACAACCTGTGCCAACATCTCACCGGTACCGCCATCGCGGCACTCAATATCCAGCAGGACCTGGCAGAGTCGGGGCATGAAAAAGCCGCAGCTGACGCCAAGCGCCTCGTCGATCTCGTGGAGGAGGGGATTTCGCTGGCCCGCGAAATCGCCCGCGGTCTGGCACCTGTGCATCTGGAATCTGACGGATTGATCGATTTTCTTGAGGAACTGGCAATGACCACCCGCCACCGCCTCAAAACCGAGTGCCGTTTTGAATATCATGGGACGGTTCACACCAACGATGCAACAACGGCTATCCATCTCTATCGAATCGCCCAGGAAGCCGTTAGTAACGCGGTCCGCCACGGCAAGGCCAAGCACATCACCATCCGGTTTTCCGGAACGGCCGGACAGCTGGTCCTCACCATCTGCGACGATGGCTGCGGATTGGCAGCAGAGCCGCATGATGGCAAAGGCATGGGCCTGCTCATCATGAAACACCGGGCTTCAATGATTGGGGGAAGCCTCGCTGTCGAGCCCGTGCCAGAGGGGGGAACGAGGGTCACATGCAGCATCAACAAGCCACATCCGACAACCCATTCCTAACATGACACCAGATCCCTTACCCGCCAAACGCCGGATATTTCTCGTCGATGACCACCCGCTGGTATGCGAAGGACTGACCATCATGATTAACCGCCAGAGTGATCTGGTGGTATGTGGTGAGGCCGGCAGCGCCCCTGAGGCGTTGCAGGCGATAGAGATGCTGCGCCCGGACGCCGCCTTGGTGGACCTGACCCTAGCCAGTGGCTCGGGCCTGGAATTGCTCAAAGACTTGCGGGCCTGCTGTCCGGACACCGTGTTGGTGGTGCTGTCGATGCACGATGAGGCGACCTATGCGGAGCGTGCCCTGCGTGCCGGTGCCCGCGGTTACGTGATGAAGCGGGAAGTAACAAAGAAGGTGATCACGGCACTGCGTCAAGTGCTAGATGGCAAACTTTTTGTAAGTGATGAATTTGCGCGTTCCATGACGGAGAAGATGGTGGAAGTGCAAGTGGTGCGATCCGGTTCGGTGATCGCAACTTTGAGTGATCGCGAGTTGCAGGTCTTCGAAATGCTCGGCGCGGGCCTGGATAGTCGCGACATTGCAGACTCGCTTCACATCGCCTTGAAAACCGTGCAAACTCATTGTGCACGTATGAAGGTCAAACTCGGCGTCAACTCCTTGAGCGTGTTGATGCGGGAGGCCGTTCGCTGGGTCGAAACCGGAAGGCCAACCTAAGCAACGGCAAGCGGAATTTGGCCCATCTGCTGTCACCCGCATGTAAGGCCACGCCCTACACGATGTTCGGGTTCGGCCCAATTTACAGGGGGGATGGGCGGCACTACGTTAAAGCCGTTCCAACTGAATCCTCCAATGTGCAATCTTTCAGGTTTCCCTCATTCGCTCGTGTCCCTGCGGTGGCTCTGTGCTCTGATGGCCACCTCGCTGAGCAGCTGCATGTTACCGGCCCGGGAACCGGCTGCCGCTGCGCCAAGCACCGATAGACCCGCGCCCGCCATGGCATCCGCCCTGCCTCACTCACTGAGCTTGGCCGATGCTCGCCGCATCGCCTACCAGCGGAATTGGGATTTGTTAGCCTCGCAGGCGAATGTCGATCAGGCGCTCGCCTTGGAGTTGGTTAGCCGGGAGTTTCCCAATCCGACGTTCTCATACACGACCGGAAAAATCAGCAGCGATGCCTCACCCAACGGAACCCGCCGCGGCAACTCTCTCTGGAACCGCAGCTATGATTCCGTTTTCGCCGTCAACCAACTCTTTGAAATCGGCGGCAAACGCGGCCTGCGTCAAAGCTCCGCCAGCCATGGCCGCTTGGCCGCCAGCGCCAGTTTGCAAGATGCACGCCGCATCCTGGACCTCGGAGTCACCAAGGCATACCTTGCCGCGGTGCTCGCCGAAGCCAACGTCGATATCTTGAGCCATTCCGCGGCTTCGCTTCGCCAACAGGCGAAAATCGCCGGAGCCCGCCTCCATGCCGGTGATATCTCCCAGTCCGACAAGGCGCAAATCGAAATTGCCGCCGAGCAACTCGAACTCAACGCCGAAGCCGCAAAAAGCACTGCCCTAACAGCACGAATCGCCCTGGAAGTGCTCCTCGGTGAAAAGTCGCCCAAAGGCACCTGGCAAGCGTCGGACAGACTTGAGTCTCTCGCCACCGAACTCTGCGCCGGGCCTGAGACCACAGCCCAACTCCGCCCCGACGTCCTCGCCGCCGAAGCCAACCTGCGCAAGGCCGAGGCAGATCACGGGCTCCAAAAGGCCATGCGCATTCCAGATCCCACCGCCTTGCTCCAATACGAACACAATCCCCCGGATACAGCTAACACCATCGGCATCGGCCTGTCGTTTCCCCTTCCTTTATGGAATTCTAACAAAGGAAACATCAAAGCAGCCGCCGCCGCCCAAGCCCTCGCCGCCGACCAACTCGCCAAGGTCAAGGCCCAGGCCGCCGGCGAGGTGGCGGCCGCACGGGCGGCCTTGGATGAAGCCACCGCCCGCCGCCATCGCTATGCGAACACCATCGCCCCTAAATCTGCTGAAACAGTGAAGATCGTTCAATATGCCTACCAAAAAGGCGGGGCTGCGCTCGTCGATTTGTTGCAGGCGCAGCGCACCGACAACGACATCCGGGTGGCCACTGCCCAGGCAATGGCCGACAAAGCCAGTGCAGCCGCCACCCTCGCCAACGTCCTCAACCTCCACCATCCATGACCCCATTGCTAACAAGCCACTGGCGCTGGTGCTGCCACGCAGGCGCCTTGATTGTATGTTCCACCGGGCTGCTAGGCTGCCACGGTGGCCACCAAGAGGCTGCCAAACCACCCGCCGAGAATGAACCAGCCGCAAAAGTGCAAGGCGATACCATCACGTTTCCGCCAGGCTCGCCGCAGCTGGAGTCGCTCTTGATAGATACAGCCCAACCCCTTGCCAAATCCAGGGTTAGAGTCAACGGCCACCTTGGCTGGTACGAGGATGCCACGGTGCGGGTATTCGCCTCGGTGGCCGGGCGGGTTGACAAGATCTGTGTCCAAATCGGCCAGCAGGTGGATGTTGGCTCACCGCTGGCGATGATTGCCTCACCCGACTTCGGGCAAGCCCAGGCGGATGCCAGCCGGGCGGCGGCCGACGAAAAACTATCAGCCCGGACTCTCACAAGATTGCAAGATTTATTTGCTCACGGTGCGGTGGCCCAAAAGGATGTGGAGGCGGCCGAGGATGATTATGCGGCCAAGACATCTGAGAACCAGCGGGCCAAGGCACGTCTGGCACTTTACGGGGTGACAGCCGGCACAGTTGATGGCCACTATCCGCTCAAATCGCCGGTGGCAGGAACCGTCGTGGACAAGACGATCAACCCTGGACAGGAAGTGCGCCCTGACCAGATGCTTGCCAATGCGCCGCAACTCTTCGCGCCTCTCTTCATCGTCAGTGATCCCCGCCAACTCGCGGTGCAGCTTGATATCACCGAACTGGAAACTGGCACTCTCAAGCCCGGCCAAGTCCTCCATATCAAATCCCGCGCCTACCCTGAAAAATCCTTCGATGGCCATCTGGAACTCATCGGCGATTCGCTCGATCCCTTGACGAGGATGGTCAAAGCCCGCGGGATTGTGGATAACAAGGACGGCCTGCTCAGGTCCGAGATGTATGTTGCAGTGGAGATCGAAACAGATGGGGAAACCGCAGCCCGCGCGGGCAGCGGCGCTGGGTCGTCCGCCAACACGCCGGCTGCAGACTGCCCAGCCGGATTCGTCGAGGTGCCTTCCGGTGCGGTATTTTCCAAAGACGAAAAACATTGCATCTATGTCGAAAAATCTCCCGGATGCTATCAACTCAGAACTGTTGATATCGGCAGGGAACATGATGGAAAGATCACCGTAACCACCCATCTCGCCGCCAATGAGCGCATCGTCGCCAAGGGCTGCCTGCAGTTGCAAGCGATGACCGAACCCTCAAAAGATTGAGCCCATGGCAAGCCTAACATCATTTTCGCTGCGCCACCGGGCGATCGTTTTAGCACTGATGGTGCTCTTCATTCTGGCCGGAGTGGTTAGCTTCAAGCGCCTGCCAGTAGAGGCCTATCCGGACGTCACCAACATTCAAGTGCAAATCATCACCCTCTTCCCCGGTCACGCGGCAGAGGAAGTCGAGCGCTTGGTGACCATCCCGATTGAGAACCAGATGAACGGGATTCCCAAGCGGGCGTCCCTGCGCTCCATCTCGCTGTTTGGCCTCTCGCAGGTGACCATTGTTTTCCAAGACGACGCCAAAACCAATGACGTTCGCACCCAGGCGTTCCAACAACTCGCAGCGGTCCAGTTGCCCACCGGTGCCCAGGCCAGCCTGTCGCCGGATTCCACCCCTGTTGGCGAGATTTACCGCTACACGCTCAAGGCACCACCCGGCTTTCCCGCAGAAGAACTCAAGGCGCTCGAAGACTGGGTCGTTGAACGCGAAATGCGCACGGTGCCAGGCGTCGTGGACGTGGTGGGCTTCGGCGGTCCAACCAAACAGTATCAGGTGCTCATCGATCCGGCTAAGCTCAAATCCTATGGCCTAACCCTCAAACAAGTGCTCGACGCCTTATCTAACGGCAACCGAAATGCCGGTGGATCCTATATCGAGCACGGGCCGGAAATGTATATCGTCCGGGGTCTCGGGCTTATTAGTAATACCTCGGACATTGGATCCATCTCGGTGGATACCCGCAGCGGCACACCGGTGAAGATATGTGACCTCGGCCGGGTGGAAATCGGCCATCAACTGCGCCTCGGGCGGGTTGGCAAACTGGTGCCAGGAACCCCCGACGAAGATGACGTTGTGCAGGGGGTTGTCATCTTGCGCAAGGGCGAGAACGCCGGCGAAGTGCTCAACAGCATTCGCGCCAAGGTCGATCAAATCAACCATGGCAAACTGCCTCCAGGGGTGCGCTTGGATACCTTCTACGACCGCACCAATCTAATCGACCGCACCTTGCATACCGTCCAGCACAATATGCTTGAAGGGATCTCTCTGGTTTTGCTAGTCCTGATCCTATTCCTCGGCCTGGGCAACTACCGTTCAGCGCTGGTCGTGGCCACCGTCGTTCCGTTATCGCTGTTAGGCGCGTTCTTGCTGCTGGATTTGCGCGGAATCCCCGCCAACCTCATATCAATGGGCGCCATCGACTTCGGCATCATCGTCGATTCCGCAGTGGTCGTCGTCGAAAATTTACTCCAATTGCTGGAAAAGCGCCGGGCCGGTTTCCGCAACCTGCCCTCGGCAATTGTTGAAGCCGTGTCGCAGATGGGGCGGCCGATTCTGTTCTCGAAAGCCATCCTTCTAACCGCCTTCATTCCCCTGTACACACTCCAGCGTGTGGAGGGCAAAATCTTCCAGCCGATGGCCCTGACGCTTACCTTCGCGCTGGTGGTGGGCACCATCCTAGCCCTGACGGTGGTGCCGGTGTTAGCCAGCTTTGCGACCAAACTAAAAACCGGTGATGGGCAAGAGCACGAATCCATCACGGTGCGGCTGCTATTGCGCATCTATCGGCCGCTTCTCGATTGGGCGCTCAGATCACGGGTGGCGGTGTTAGTCCTTGCTGTGGCCAGCTTGGTGGGCAGCGGCGTTGTCTTGCATTTCACCGGTTCTGAGTTTCTACCAAAACTAGATGAAGGCTCACTTTGGGTGCGCGGATTCATGCCGCAAACCATCGCCCCCACCGAGGCCGCCGGCATCGTCCGCCAAGCCCGCGCCATCCTGGCTACTTTCCCGGAGTGTAAAACCATCGTTAGCCAGTTAGGCCGGCCTGACGATGGCACTGACATCAACGGGTTTGACGTGGCGGAATACAACGTCGAGCTCAAGCCGCGCTCCGAGTGGACCACTGCCAAGACCCGCGAGGAGTTATGTGAGGCAATGAAACACCAATTGGCCCGCATCCCGGGCGTCGAATTCCAATTCAGCCAGTACATCGAGGACAACGTCAACGAGGCGGTGTCCGGCATCAAGAGCGAGTTGAGCGTCAAAATCTTTGGCGAAGACCCCAACAAACTTCAAGCGCTGGCCGACAAGACGGTCGAAACGATCAAGGCGATATCTGGGGCCACCGACGTTGGCACCGATGAATTAATCGGCCAGCCGCAGGTGCAGATTGCCATTGACCGCGCTGCGATTGCGCGGGTTGGGCTGTCGGTATCAGACGTCCAATCAGTGATCGAGACTGCGCTGGGCGGGGCGGTTGCCACCCGCGTGTTAGAAGGGGAACGCACCTTTGATCTTGTGGTCAAGATGATGCCGGAAACGGTGGCTGATTTGGACTCGATCCGCAGTATTCCGGTGTTTGGATCCAACGGCGAGCGTCTGACGTTGGCGGCGCTCACAACCGTTGAGGTCCATCCGGGGTTTGCACGCATCGAACGCGAGGAAAACTCACGCTTCGCCGCTGTGAAAATCTCCGTCCGCGGACGCGACCTCGGCTCCCTCGTCGCCGAAGCCCAAGCCAAAGTCAGTCAAGCCGTGAAACTGCCCACCGGCTACACCATGCAATGGACTGGTGCCTTTGAAAACCAGCAACGTGCCGTGCGTCGTCTCGCCATCATTGTGCCGGTCACTCTTATCGCCATCTTCTTCCTCCTCTTCACCGCCTTCGACTCCGGAAAACTGGCATTCCTGATTTTGCTCAATATTCCATTTGCAGCGGTGGGCGGGGTGCTCGCCCTGCCGGTGGCCGGGCTGAATCTATCTGTCTCGGCGTTAGTTGGCTTCATCGCCTTGTTCGGGGTTTCCGTCCAGAACGGAGTGTTGCTCGTCGAACGCATCCGCGAACTGCGCGACTCTGGCATGGCCATCCCTGAAGCCGTTCGAGAAGGCGCCATCTCGCGAATGCGCCAGGTGATGATGACCGCCACCATGGCCGCCTTGGGCCTGCTGCCAGCCGCACTGTCCCATCAGGTTGGCTCGGAAACCTCCCGCCCCTTCGCCTCGGTGATTGTTGGCGGGCTGATCACGGCCACCATGCTCACCTTGTTCATCCTGCCTATCCTCTATCCATTCTTTGAAACCAGGAAGCCGGAATCGTGAGCTGAATCCTCGTTAGAATCTGGCCGTGAGACGGACCCCGGCCACCAGTGCATTGGGTGTTGCGAGCACAGCTCCGGGATGAATGATATATTGGAGGTCGGGTTGCACCAGCACATTTAGCGCACCTTGCCGTTCGAATATCGGCAGATGCGCTTGATAGGTCAACTCGAGCACCGTCTCGCCATGCTTTGGATATTCGTTGCCAGAAGCATCTCTTGCACGGCCGCTGATCATGGAATGCCCGACGCCGAGGGCTAGCACGTCCTCGCGCCCATCGGCCGTGGCGAATAACCCCGTGTAGCTGATGCCAGCCTCGGTATCAAATGTCACGAAGTTGCGATCCTCTGGGGCCACCGCGAATTTCGCAAAAACAGCCAATTCGTGAGGAGCACAGGTGATGATAGAGCTGACATTCTGATCGGCGACGACATAGCATCCGTAGTTGCCGTGGTGCGGCTGTGCACCACTCATATCGGTGAATTCTTGGGAGTCATAGAAACCACCCACCTTGTAGGTACCCATGGTACTGCCATCGCTGGATTTCGCCTTATACTCAGCCTCGGCAAAAAGCGAGACCCCATGACTGTCAGATAGATTCCATTGGGTATTGTGACGATTGTCTGCGGGAGTGCCCACATCCCCACTGAAGATAGCAGTCCGCAACGTCAGCGGCTGGGCCTCCACCGGCTTCCACTCAACCCGGATGCAAGGCGCTGACACCGGATAGATCGGCGCAACCAAGCCATAACTTATCACTGGAAATGTGCCAAAGCCGCTGTTGAGGAAATGCCCTGCACCCTCCGACTGCCAGAAGCCACTGCCTTTATCCAGTGCCCAGATGCCCATTCGCAGCGACAATTGATCACTGAAAAAATTCCCCTCGGCCCATAATGAGAACAAGCGCAAACCTGAGTTGCTATAATAATTGCTTACCCCGTTGAGATCGCCGACGTCCTCACGTGACAAACTCTCACCATGCGGAAAAATCAGACTCGCATGCAGCGCATATTCCCGCCTCCCGCTGGATTCATCTGCCGGATCCAACCAACTTCCGAAGCCGAGCGTCTCACCGAATTTGATATATCCATTGTATGCATTGCCCTGCTGAATGCCACCCGAGAGGTTTCGCAAAAAATCCCCGTCGTATTCAAACTCGCTTCTCGCACTGGCTGCGCTTGAGCGCTCTCCCCGCGCATCAGTCACTCCAAACCATGATGCCACTCCAACCAAACTGGCTAACAACTTGAAACCCGCCCGGTTTGCACCCAACCCGCACCGCACTGCGGCCGGCCAATATACCCCAGAACCAGCCCGGAATTGACTCTCATCCATGCCCCGCCACTCCAGGCGAAAGCACGGGTTATAGGATAACTTGCGATTGGGTTCTTGGCGCATGAATATATATCTATGAGTTAAAAAGAAATAGGGTCCTCAGTGAAACAGCAATCGCACCGGCCCTATCAAGCCGGACGGCGGCAGGTCCGTCTCGCTCATTTCCTGTTTGGCGGATCCTCCTTCCGGATAGATCTCGGCATTCGCCTTGCCCAATCGAGCCTGCAACTCCTCCGGCACCTCCGTCGGCTCCTTCAACCCGCTCACATAGTTGATCAGAGCGTCACTCACCCGCAGCACCAGCGTGTTGGAACCCGCACGCAGCAAGCGGCTGACATCCAGCCGATAGGGATGCATCCAAGCCACACCCGCCGCCTGCCCATTCAACTCGACTTCCGCCAGATTGCCAACCTCTCCCAAGTCCAGCAAAACCCGCGTGCCAGCTTCTACCCGCCGAGCCGGCACCTCAAACTCGATCTGATAGCGTCCGGTGCCGGAAAAATGCCGGGTTCGCGGCGTGTCGGTCCACGACGCCAGCACCTCACAGGTCGTCTCGTATGTCTCAAATCCGTATCCCTCAAGTCTCATCTGCCAGATACCACTCACTAACAGAATTTTATCTAACGGCTTTCGCTGTACCCCCGGTTCCACCGCTTGCACCAGCGGTTCTCCCGGCCAAAACACAAAGAATGCCGACTCCCAAGCCTCAAACTCCACCACCACGCTGGTGCCTTCCACCGCAACACGACACGGCCTGATATCCTCCACCTTCCCCGTCAGGGCATCCCAGCGCTGCAGTTTCTTGCCAGTGACGCGAAAGGTGACCTCGGTGGCGACAGCCGAAGCCTGAAGGTTGCTAGCAAAATAAACATCCACCTCGCCCATCTGTTTGTGTATAAACGTCAGACCATCGCTCTGAAGCCGACCGGCCAACGCAAAATCAGGTGGTGTTAGATTTTTCAACACGCCGAGCAGGCGCCGTTGCGCTATATCGAGCGGCGGTGTGGGTGCGGGTGCTTGGCGGCCCGGATTGAACGGTTTTCGATCGATCTTGTACTCTGGCAAAAACACCCCGCCGGTTAGACGCGGGGCCTCGCTGCTGAACAACTCGTGGATGATTTGGCGCATCTCGAGGTCATTGGCCTCGTGATCTTTTAAACCCGAAGCGCTCGCCGGCAATTCGTCAAGAGCCACCACGGTGCCGCCCGCTTTGACAAAATCACGGATTTTTCGCAGGGTCTCTATCGGCAGCACCGTTGCCCTCGGTAGCAGCAACAAGCGATAGGCATGGCCATTGATGGTTAGACGGCCGTCACGGAACGTCGTGCGATGCTGCAACAAGTCGTCGTTGACGATATCAAAGTCATAGCCGTTGGCCACCAGGGTTTTGGCGAGATTGCCGTAGGGCATCACCCGCCGCGTGCTGCCCCACACCGCCCGCTCGCTCCAAGCGCTGGCCTGCGGCGAATAGATGAGCTCGTCGGCGACCAACCGCCCTTGGCGCAACACGGCGCAGCAACGGGCTACGTACGCCGCCACAAAGTGATAGTGCGGCCACCACGTGTTCCAGGGGTCGATGCGGTTGGCCCAGGGGAAATCCCGGCTGGGGGCGACGTGCGCCTCGGGCGAGCCAAAATACCCGTGATTGTAAAATTGAGTGATGCCATCGCGCAAGAACGCGTCGGTGGCAATCTTGAGGTCCTGAAGATTCGTGCGATAGC
>CAIQXC010000500.1 GCA_903875675.1 Akkermansiaceae bacterium | reverse complement strand
TGCCAATAGTAGATTGGATGGTATGGTTTCGCCGTGCCGCAGGTAAAACGCCCCGCGAGAAGCACCAGCAACCTCCATCTGACTCAACCATGATCCCCTCATTCATCCCTTCAAAAACGGCCCTCGGAGCCATCGCCGGTTTGGCGCTGGCGGCCGATATGGCTTCCGCGACGGCCGTGCCTGCCCCGGCAAACGGCGACCTCTACCTAGCCTTCCGTGCCAGCGGAGGCGACGGTGCCGCAGAGTCCTACATCGTCAAACTCGGGTCGAAAACGACTTTTCTAACGGCCCCATTGGGAACCACCTTCACGCTCAGCGGCCTAGGGGACGTCGGTTCGGATCTCACGGCTAAATACGGTGCCGCTTGGAGCAGCCGCGGGGATTTGTACTGGGGGATTTTCGGATTGGTTTCCGGAGTGAGCCCGAAACTTTACAGCAGCAGGCCGCGCAACCCCATCACCACCATCGCCAGCGCTTGGCCCACTTTGGATACGATCTCGCTGAACACCACCTCCAGCCAGATCAACAGCGTGCTCAACGGCAATTATGGTTACCGGGTGCTTGATTCCACCACCCATAGCAGCGTCGCCGCCTTCCAAACCAACACGGCTAACACCTCGAGTTATTACTACCAGGTTGCCACGCCCGGAACCACGGATTTTGGATCGACCAGTGGCTGGGCCAGCATTGAGGGCAACTTCGCCAGCGGAACCTCTGGAACCGTGCTGGATCTCTTTCAAATCGCCAGCGCAGGAGTAACCCGGGTGGGCAATTTCTCCATCAGCGATGCCGGAGCACTGCTCTTCACCGCCCTGCCAGCACTGGCACCCGTCGATAGCGACGGCGATGGCGTGTCTGATGCGAATGAGATCCTGGCAGGCACGAACCCTAACGATTCTAGCGACTTTCTCCGCATCCAGGCCCTCACCCGGACGGCGGACGGCACCGGAGTGAGCTTCAAGACCATTCCCGCACGGACCTATCTGATTTACTACACCCAGGACCTTTCGGCCGCCTCGTGGCAGCTAATCGCCACGATCGCCGGGGGCGCAACAGCCGCCACCATCCAATATGTGGATACCGATCCAGTCCGGGTGGCTAAGCCCACCGGCTTCTACAAAGTCGGGGTAACCCAATAATTCACAACGTCAGGAACATAAGCCATCAACCTACAAACGAACCACACATCCCCGATCCTATGAAACCAACTCAACTTATCGCACTCGGCGCATTGGCGCTTCTCGCCAGCCATGGAGCCTCCGCTCAAACCGTCATCCGTATCGTCGGCTCCAACGGAGACCGCAGCGCAACCCAAACCGCCATCTCGAATATTCTTGCCCCGGGTTGGAAGTTCCAGGGCATCAACGGCAGCGCAAGCGCCGCCAACCTCAGCGTAGCCACCGGCGCTAACTATGGCGCATGGAACGGATCCTACGCCGGCAATGCCTTGGTGATCAAGGTGTCGTTTTCAGGTGCCTTGGCGGGCATCGCAGCCGTTGCAGGCAACACTGACCAGCGCTTTGTCGTCAGCACTGGCACTGGCTCTGGTGCCATCGTGGACCCATCCTCAAGCGCTGCCGTTCTTGGCAGCGATTATGAGATCAACAAGGCGGACTTCGGCTTCTCGACAAATTTCCAGGCTACCTCACCGTTCAATGGTGTCTATCAAGGCGTGACTTACAGTCCGGTGACCGAGGAAATCGTTGGCGTTTCGCCATTGGGTTTCTATGCGAGTCCGGGGTTCCCGGCGACCGGAGCTAACATCACCACCCAACTCGCCCAGCTTCTCTATACCAGTGGCGCGGTGCCATTGGCTCTCTTCACAGGCGACTTCGCCAATGACGCTAACAAAATCGTCTATGCCATTGGCCGCAACACCGATGCAGGCCAGCGCTACGGCGCATACACTGAAATCGGTCTCGGTACCACCACCACCGTGCGCGTCTGGCAACCCACGTACTCGACCCCGCAAACCACGGCCAGCGGCGTCACGTACGGCGGAGTGGTCGGCACACAGGACCTATGGCCCGCCGAGACCCTCAACGGCATTTACAGTCCACAGGGCAGCGGCGGCTATTCGACAGGAGCCCTGCTCGCCGCCGCGCTAACCACAACACTTGGATCCGACGCCTACAAAGGCAAGTATCTTGACCCTGACACCCAGACATATCAGTATCTCTATCCAAACGCGACGGCCGGATACTACATCGGCTATGTCACCCCAAGCGATGCCAACTCTCGCGTCATCGGCGGCAACGTGCCTGTGGCCAATCGTGGTATAGCCCTGAGCTACAACGGCGTGGCACTCACCAATCCGAATATCCAGAATGGCAGGTACACCGCGTGGGTTTACAACCGAATTCTCAAACCACAAAGTGGCCTAACGGGCCTCCAGCTCACGGTTGCCAACGCCTTGCGGGATCGCATCACGAACTTCGACGCTACCGCAGGCGGCGGCCTCAAAAATGACGCCGCCTTCCTCGTGAAGCGCTCAACCGACGGCGGTCTGGTAACTCCAAAATGAGCTGGCCCTCCCAATTCGTCAGACCGGCTACCCACCATCTAGCAGCGCTGGCTGTGTGGTCCTGTCTGGCGATTGGGATCATTATGGCGCAAGAACCCGCCTCGTTCTACATCCGGGAATACTGGGTGGACGGGGCGCAGCGCTTGAAAAAGTTGGAAGTGGAGGAAGCTGTCTATCCATTTTATAGCAACCTGTTCCAACTCGGTCACAGCGCGGGTGCCAATTTCCAGGTGGCCCCGGAAAACACCCACGATGCCTTGGTGTTCTCCGGCTTCTATCTGGCCCGCGTGTCAGAAAATAACAGCCTGATGCTCCAGGCCACCAAACAAAATAGCGATATCTCCACACTCGGCGGC
>CAIQXC010000499.1 GCA_903875675.1 Akkermansiaceae bacterium | reverse complement strand
GCGAAATGCAGGAACCCCCTGCCGAAGACCTCGAGATGGCACGGCGCATTTTTGCGCAGCACGGGCTCGTCGCGGCGGTCGGTGGCTGACGCTGGCGACCATCATTGCATGGTGACAGACAAATAGTGAGAGCCTATGGATGATGGGGAGCGTCGGCATCCTGTCGGCTGGGTTCGGCATCCTGCCGAAGCCCGTGATCCACAGCGCAGCGCAGGGCTCACGAAAAAGTCAATACCCGGCCCCCTCCGCATAAAGTGACAGACAAATAGTTCAGCTCATGCAGAAAACCCTCACGGAAAGGGCCAGAATCTCCATCGCGCTCTCAGCTGCATTCGAATCATCGCGCTCTCAGCGGCATTCGAATCATCGGAGGCAAATGGCATAAAAACTCATCCCCGACAAACAGGATGATTCGCTTGGCAAGGCGCGCCAGATCGGTATGCTCGATAGCACGCCATGTCAGCCCCGAATCCCGCCTCTTGCCCGACGATCGGAATCGATCTGGGAACCACCAACAGCTTGGTGGCGGTGTTTGAAAACGGCCAGCCGCGCACCTTGGCCAACGAGTTTGGCGAGGAATTGACCCCCAGTGTGGTGGCGGTGGCAGAAGACGGACAGTTGCTGGTGGGACGCGCGGCGAAGGACCGGCTGATCGTCGCGCCGGGGTCGGGGCAGGCGTGTTTCAAGCGCGACATGGGCACCAGTGCCGAATATCGGTTTGGCGGCAAGAGTTGGAGCCCGATCGTGTGCTCGGCCATTGTGCTCGGGGAGATGAAACGCATCGCCGAGTTGCACTTTGGAGCGGTGCCGCAGCGTGCCGTGATCACCGTGCCAGCCTACTTTCACGACCAACAACGCCAAGCCACCATTGAAGCGGCGCAAATTGCCGGGCTCGGCGTTGAGCGGATCATCAATGAACCCACCGCTGCGGCTCTGGCCTATGGTTACAGCAACCCCGAGCGGGAAATGCGGATCTTGGTGTTCGATCTGGGCGGCGGCACGTTTGATGTCACCCTGCTTGAGATTTTCGAGGGAGTTGTGGAAGTTCAAGCATCCACCGGCGAAAGCCGCCTAGGCGGCGAGGACTACACCGACGCTCTATGCCTGTGGTTAGAGAATAGGCACCAATGGCAGCCGCAGCCAGCAGCCAGAGGGGCTTGGCGCCAGCGCGTCGAGGTCGCCAAACGCCAGCTCTCCGCCAGCGAATCCGCCAGTCTCTACCTGAATGACGGGCTGGTTCAGGTGACCCGCGAGGATTTCCGCGAAGCCACTGCCGCCATCCATGCCCGGCTTCGGCCGGTGGTCGCCCGTTGCTTGCGCGACGCAGGGTTGCAGGCAGTCGCCCTCGATGATATCTTGTTAGTCGGCGGAGCCAGCCGGATGCTGGTGGTCCGCGATTTCATTCAAGACGAATTGAAGCGCATCTCCAGCCTGAAAATTGACCCCGACCGCGTGGTGGCGCTGGGAGCGGCGGTGCAGGCCGGGTTGTGTGCGAGTGACAGCGCGGTGGCCGACATCGTGCTCACCGACGTCTGCCCTCACACGCTGGGGATTGAAATGTCCAAGGAGTTGGCGTACGGCCAGTCCGAACCCGGTTACTTCGCACCGATCATCGACCGCAACACCACCGTGCCGGTTAGCCGCAGCAAGCTGTTTCACACACTCCATCCGCAGCAGGATCACATCGAGGTGCGCGTGTTCCAAGGTGAGGCACGACTGACCCGCGACAATCAGAAGATCGGCGAAATCAGCATTACCGGCGGACTGCGCCACCAACCGGGACTGCATCGACCCGGCGAGGTGGACATTCGGTTTTCCTACGATATGAACGGGATTCTTGAGGTGGAGGTGACCGCGCTGGCTACCGGCAAGAAGCAAAGCCACGTCATCGAGCAACGGCCCGGTTGCCTCAGCCAGCGCGAGATCCAAGCGGCCATAGCCCGCCTGCAACCGCTCAAGCTCCACCCACGCGACCTGCTGCCTAACCGCGCCCGCCTCGAACGCGCCGGACGCGTCTATGCGGAGTTGGTAGGCCCGGCACGCGAGCATCTCAATGCCGTCACCGATCAGTTCGAGGCGGCACTCGAGTCCCGCGACAGCCTGGCGATCAAACAGGCTGCCGCCGTGTTAGACAGTTTTCTACGGGGCTTTTTTGAGCATGAGGGTGAGGCACCGGCAGAGCCGCCCGCTAGCCCCTGATTCCCATCCCACCTCACCGGCCATGCATTGGAAGATTCTCGATTTGGACCGCGCCCAAGCAAGCGTCAAGGACGTCAAGCGGGCCTATGCCCAACGCTTGAAAAATTGCCGGCCGGACCAGGATCCGGCGGGATTCAGGCGGCTGCACGACGCCTATCAGAACGCCCTGAGCGAGCTGGAATGGCGCTCGCAAGCCGTGCCCTTTCCCGGGTCGGTTGCGCTGCCCGTCGCCACAACTGACACCTGGCAGCCACCCACCGGGGGTTCCTCGGCGGATTGTCAGGCACCGTCTGCCGCCACCGGCGCTCCAGAGGCCCCTGAAGCAACCGCCGCCGCCATCTCCCGCCTGGCGGTTTCGGCGGGGGCTGCTAGAATGTTAGATGTGCTCGATCGCCTGGACGAAGCCTTGAAAAACGACCTGCCGGAGGTGGCGGAACGGGTCCGCGAAGCCGAGGTGGCTCTGTTTGAGAATCCCGACGAAGTGGGCCGTTGGGGTCATATCATGAGCCAACTCATCTCCAAACACGGCAGTCACCCACAACTGCGCCTCGGCCCCGAAACCCTGCTTTTCGAGCTCGAACATGAGTCGATGTGGGCAACCTTTGCCGTGATCGATCGTCTCGCAAAGAGTGAAAACATCACCGGCATCAATGGCTTGGCCCAGCTTTTCCTGCGTCACAAGCAGCGCATCAGCACCCGCGCCGGTGGTGCCGCCTCGACCCACCTTGCCTGTGCCGCCGCCACCCGCGCCAGGGATAAGGTCGGGCCCTTGGCAGATATAGCCTATCAGAATCTGGCGAGTGGTGAGCGCGATGTGGCCATGCGACACATCGACGAGTTAACGGTCCAGAGCGACCACGAAGACCCGCGAGGCCCGCAGCCACGGCGGGTGAGGCACTACCAGCAACTTGGGGCGGCCGGGCCATCGCGGGGAATTCCCTGGAGAATCCTTTTATTCTGCATTTTTCCCATGATCAAACTCCTGATGCTCATCACCGAAGGCGACCACTCGACCCAGCCCGCCCATTACCCCATATACCGCAGCACCGAAAGACTCACTCCCATCAGCTCCGAGGAAATTTCCAGATTGCTTGACCAACCGGCGATCAATGAGCCACCCAAGAATTGGGAGGAGTACAAGAAACGTCACGAGACTGCGCGGCGCAAGTCTTTCCAAACCACCCAGCCGAGCGGTAACAACCTTGGGCCGGATCCAGGTGCCAGACCGGAGTTGAAGGAGCCGCACGAACCGCCTCCTGCTAACAAATAGCCACCTAACTCATGGAGAAGTAACCCTCACCCGCATGAAGCCAGTCGGCGGAAAACCTATCATCAGCGGCGCTTTGAAGGTGCGGTCGATATGGTCGCCTTGATCCGAATCGCTGCCGCTGATGTCGGTGAACATCCATGGCGTCATTCCTGGATCCATGGCGAACTCAGCGCTGATATTCAAATCCGTGGGGACGGGTTTGGCCAAACGAATAGTTAGAGTTAGAAACTGCCCACTTTCGGCCATCCCCTCAGAACCTATTGCCAAAGCGGGTGGCACCGAGGCCGCCGACTTCGGGTCGGTGCCTGCGGCATACTCCAGCAGATTATTCACTCCATCTTCATCAGGATCGGCCAGTGGGGCGGCGGCGGGGCCGACCAACCCTTTCGCCTCGGCGTAGTCGGCAAACGTGTCAAACGTGCCAGGCGCGACCCAGCGCCGCTCAAGACTGGTGGCGGATATCTTGAAGTTATCAAAGGTAGCAGATATCGCGTCGGGCGTGGTATTGTTGAAAAGGTTCATAAGGCAGGTCATTGGACCTGTCTCGCAATCAGTCTGGGCGAAAATCTCTCCATCAATGAAGGTCGTCATCTGCGCAGCACGGCGGATGATTCGAAGACTGGCCCCCGCGGTGCTGGTGCTTCGCAGCCCTACCGTCCACCAGCCCGGTTGAATACCGAAGCGGATGTTTTGCCCCAGCTCGTTTTCGTCGCTACGAATAAAATAGTAGGAAGTGGTCCCGATGACGCAAGTAAGTCCGAGATGATTGCCCCAGTTCATGGATCGATTGAGCACGGCGTCGCGAAAATCGAACGAGACATCGAAGTCGCCCACGGCGCGCCACACAGATTCCATGGTGAAGATGTCACTACCTGCGGCCCCGGCGGGCTTGGACAGGCGCACATCGCCATGGCTGGTATCCAACGTAAAGGAGGGCGATGCGGGAGCGGTTTGCCAAAATGCTGGGCGAAGCCTGTTGCTGGAGAAATCGTCCGCCCAATCGCTCATCAGGGCAGCAGGCACGGTGGAGTCATTGAGATAGTTTGCGCCGAATTGCAGCATGCCATCGGCACCGTTGCCGCTGATGTCTTTCATCGTGCCGTCGAAGGAAAATGCAGCGGCCAGGCCGGTTTCGCTTCCAGTTAGACTGGCCTGCCGTGCCGAGGCGCGGATTTCATCCTCGCTGAGGGCGCGGTTCCAAAGCCGCAGACTATCGACGTCGCCGTTGAGAGGATCAAGTCCCCAACCTGAGGAAATGCCCCCCACCACCAAGGGTTCGGGAGCCGGGATGAAATTGCCGGTGGCGGTCACGCTTTGGTAGAGATGGCCGTCCACGTAGAAGCGCAGGTTGAGCGGACCGGCGGCGGCATCATAGGACATCGCCACGTGATGCCAGCCCCCGTCGTCAGTGATCGGCGCGCCGCCAATCCCATAGTTGCCGTCGGTGGTACGGAATCTGCCGCTGAGCGTGGAGTTGCCGCCACTGCTGGCATAGCCGCGGAACGCGAGGGCATCGTCAACGCGGCCCCATTGGAGGATTTCTAACCCCCGTCCGATGCTTGCTCCCGGGGCAACGCTGACCCACATTTCGACCGTTAGTTTGCTAGAAAATTGCATGGCCGGCGTGGAAGGAACCTCAGCCATATCGTAGAGCCCGGTGGCGAGCGAGCCAGCGAGATGCAGCACTTGGTTAGGTGAGCTGGCAGCTGCTGCCGACGTCAACTGGCGGGCGAATAAATCGGTATCATACCCCACCCTGCCACCGGCATAAAGCATCGTCCATACCGTGCCGGACGGCCCGGTAACCGGCAACAGGCGGAAACTGTAAGGTGTGCCATTCCCCCATGCCCACGGGTGGGCAGGCATGAGCAACGGGGCGATGGTAGCTCCGCCATCCGTGGTGTGGCTGATCGCGCTGGCAGAGCATCCACCGTAGCCCGATGGCACCGCAAACGCGAACCAGGCCGTGGCACCGGTGGCATCCGCCGGATCAATTGTCAGACAAGGGTGATCCCCATTCCCCAGAAGACTGCTGCCAACCGAGTGCAATGGCACTGCCGTCCCAAAGGTGGCACCTGAGTCGTTAGATGAGCGCAGCCAAACGCCCCCACTGGCATTGGCGACATAACACAGATAGACGCGTGGTCTCGCCAGACATCAATGTCTGCCAATTGTCATAGCCATAGTCCTGTAAAATCACCCGGTCCTGCCAGGTGCTGCCGCCATCAAGCGAACGCCGGTAACACAAGTGATGCAGATCGTAGCCAATGCTGGCGGTCCACACCGTGTGGATGGTTTGCCCTGCTACCATGGCCTCCACAAAATGATCCTCCTCGGCGGCCCCGGTGGAGTCCACCGAAAGGATGGTCTCCCAAGGTGATATCGAGGGTGAAACGGCCATTGCGGGGATGACAAATCCTCCCCAATACAGGCTTCCCAATACCATCACTGCAAGGGGTCGCACATTACTAACAATCGTGTTGATGTTCGTTCTCATTGACGTATTATTTCATTCTGGATGCCAGTAGCACCGCAGGAAAACCATTAGATTCCCTAGCTGGCTGATTCGATTCAGGATCAGACTGATGCCTAAGAAACAGCCAGCCACCAGCGATACCATCGTATTGCGGTGGACTTGCAAGCTTATTCCAGACTGGATGGGGTCAGTCCTCCTGAGTAACTCATTGTAAGTTATTGAATAGGAACGAGTTGGAAGCCATGCTTTTCGGCTAATTTTTTGAGAGTTTTGAGACGTTTCTTCTCAACTCCGGGGTTGGTCCGGAAAGCTTGCGCCTC
>CAIQXC010000498.1 GCA_903875675.1 Akkermansiaceae bacterium | reverse complement strand
CTGCGCCGCGTGGGCACTGTTGAGGCCCACAGATAAGAGCAGAGCTGCAACGGACGCGGCGACTTTGGTGGCGGCGTGGCGGAATGGCCAGCGCCGGGGTGGTTGGCTTGTGGCTTGATGGTCTTTGCTGTTAGGCAAAGGTGGCTGGCCCCCTGGGGGCGTTGCGTTACTTGTTGTTTTCATTGGAGTTACGTGATATATCGTGGTTTTCCAGATAGAGGAGATCGCTGGAGGACGGGTCTGGGAAAGAACCAACTGAAAAACCCGAGCCATCCAGCCCCGCTTACCAGGAGGATGAACACAAGGGCCGTTTTTCGGCAATGTGCATTAAGCGAAATCGATGTCTTTTTAGCGCAGCGACCTACTTCGGGCTGACCTTGCAGGGGATGGGCGGGAGGGTGGCGACGAGGACGGGCTGAGCGGGTTTGGCGGGTTTGCCCTCGACTTGGCGCGGTTGAACCTCGGTGAACACACTCACAATGAGGTTGCCCAGGGGACCGGGCTTGGTTTTTGCGGCGTCGGCCCGGAACATGAAATCGATGGCATTGCCACTGGGCTGGGATTCCATGGTGATGCCCGGTGGCGGGGTGTTGAGGGCAAACTTCAGCGGGCGGTTGTTAGCGATGGCACCCAGCCCTGGCAAGCGAAGGGTGGCCGTGCCACCTGCCGGAATACTCACCCCGGCCGCACACGCGGCGCGAAATCTCTCCATGCCCGCCGGAGTGGCAGGGGTGCGTTTGGTACCAAGCGGCCGCGGGAGCACCCATGCTAACAACTCTTCGGCAGGCACTAAATGGCGATAGAAAAATGCCTGCATGCGATCCTCGGCGGCAAGCGCCCGGTGCACGACATCCGCGTTGTTGATGCGGGCATGACCCTCGATGGCCAGTACCTGCGGCACCCGGCTTTCTTCGTCAGGAAATTTCAAGGTCAGCCGCAGTGAGTCGGTGCCGGCCGGCACCTTGCCTCCGAGCAATTCAAATCCCGCAGGCGCGTCCTTCAACGACAGGGTGATTTCGCCGCTGAAGCCATCCAGGCGCAACACCTGCGCGGTGATCGGCACCATGCTGCCGACCCGCCCATTGATGCTTGATGGCACGATGCGCAGTTTGAAATCGGGTTGCGGGGGGGCGATGGTGAGTCGGTAGGCATGGGTGGGGCTGCCCTTGCCCTGGGTGTCGGAAACGTGAAATTGATAGATCCCGTCATGCGACGGGGTGAAGGCGACGCGGGAATCGGCGTGGTGGGTTTCCAAGCCGGCGGACGGGTCGTCACAGTCATCGTTGGAAGCGATGAGTTTGCCGTCGGCATCGGTGACGCGCAGCATGGAATCCAAGGGCGAGCCGAGCCTTCGAGCGCGGATTTCCGCCACGACCTCGGCACCCGCCGGCAAGTGCAGCGGGAAGACATCATGTTCGCCGGGTTGGCTGATGATGGCGTTGATGGTGCAGGGGAAGCTCAGATTCGAAGGGGCCTTGCCGTCGGCCGCTTCGGTGAACTCAGGAAAGCGCCCGGCTTCAAACTGCACAAACCCGATGGCCGGCGCATGCAAACCGATGTTGAGCAATCCTGGCGTGTCGCCGGCATCCACCGCCAACTTGCGCTCTGGCAAATTCCAGCCAGCCACCCGCACATCCACCCGGGAGTGGATCTGACCGCCAGTGGGGAATTGCTCTGTTAGGCAGGGGAGTTCGCCCACGCTTATCCGATAGACAAAATCCTCGCGGCCGCGGCAAATCGAGTCACGAATCCGCAACGTGTAGCGCCCGTCGGTCGGCAGGCTCACGCACAGCAGTGGGTCGGGCCGGTAGCCAAAGTCGTCGCTGAAGGCGACTTCACGGCCCTTGGCATCCATCAGGGTGATGGTGGCCTGAAACCAGCCCGGCACCGCGTCTGCCAGATAGGGGATGAGCTCGCGGGCCGCCACCGCCACCGTCAGGTGCCTGCCCTTGCGTCCGTCGAAGGAAAAATAATCCACGTCGCCAGGCAAAATGCGCCCGTTGATGACGGCGGGGAGGGTAACCGGGGAGGCCGCCGCTTGCTCGATAGTATCGTTAGGCTCAATTTCCATGATTTCCGGCAGCACGCCGACCTGGAACACCAGTGGATTGGATAGGCCGGCCGGGGTGAGCAGGCGGATTTCGCGGTTGCCGGGAAGGGCCTCGGGAGTGAGGGAGACGCGGAGGGTCACGCGTTCGACGAGTTGGGGATTGAGTTGGTGTTTGGGGTCGCGGCGTTGCGCCACGGTTTCGCGGAAGGCGGCCACTTCGTCGTCGGAAAATCCGGCCTTGCGGGCGATTTGGCTGAGCAAATCCTCATCACGGGTGAAGCCGGGCGAGCGCTTCCCTGCCTTCATTTTCTCACGCTCCGCTAGCAGCGCCTCGCGTATCGCCTTTTCCCGAGGGCCAGCCAGCGGCTTGAAAATCTTCAACACCTCAACAGTCGCCCCGCCCCCGGAAATGAGCGCGGTGCTCGCACCAGAAAGATTGGCACCACCCACGGTGACCTCAAAGCGGCTGCCCTGGCGGCCGCCCGCCGGCAAGGCATAACCGATGACGGGAGTGGCTTGGCCAGCCCCTTTTTGTTGGGACCAGGCGGGCAGCGTCAGCAAAAGCGCGAGAAGCCAAAGCACGCGGTGCAGGAGCCAGCCAGCCGACGATCCGTCGGATCGGGTGTTAGGGATAAGGGTCATGATAGGGAAAACGCTCACATAATTTCCGCCAAGCGGCCGCCGCTTTGGAGTTTTTCGTCCTTGCCCGGGATGACGCGGGCGGTGAGGCCGAGCGGATGCGGCAGGGTCGCCTCGGTATCGATTCCCATGAGTTGATAGATGCTTCCGACCAGGTCCCAAGGATAGATCGGGCGCTCGGTCACTTCCTCGCCGCGGGCGTCGGTGGCACCGACGACGTGGCCGCCGCGGAAGCCGCCGCCTGCGACCATGTGGCAAAAGGCTTTGCCGTGATGGTTGCGGCCGCCGTTCCAAGGGGATTCATTTTGGACTTTTGGGGTGCGGCCGAATTCGCCGCCCCACCAGACGATGGTACGATCAAGCAATCCGCGGGCGGAGAGGTCCTCGATGAGGGTGCCGACGCCCTTGTCCATTTCCGGGAGTTGGCGGCGCATGATCTGGAAATGTTGTTTATGAGTGTCCCAACCCTTGTAATTGATCGTGATGTAGGGGACGCCGAGTTCCACCAAGCGGCGTGCCATCAGGCAGGTCTGGCCGAAGGTGCTGCGGCCGTACTTATCGCGCAATTCCGGGCTTTCCTGGTTGAGATCGAAGGTCTTAGCGCCGTCGCCCAGAATCAAATCATAGGCCTCCTCTTCGGCGCGGCGCATGGCGGCCACCGCCGGATGTTTGGGCGCGGCGTTGGCGAGGGTATCCATGCGGTGCAACAAGTCGCGGCGGGCACGTTGGCGCTCTACGCTGAAGCCTTCGGCGACGATGCCTTCCACGGCGAAGGGGGTTTTAGCGGGATTGCCACCGGTGGCAAACGGCTTGTAACGGGACCCGAGAAAGCCCGCCTCGGAAAAGCGGCCCTGCGGTTCGGTTAGCACGATGTAGGGCGGGATCTGGCCTTTGTAACCGGCGGCCACCCCCTTGAAGAGCGAGGCGACAGCCCCCACCGACGGATAGACAATGCGCCCCCCCTCGGGATGGCCGGTTTGCATCACGTAGGAAGCGGTTTCATGACCGTTGAGACCGTGAGTCATGCCGCGCAAAATCGCGTATTTGTCGGCTTGGCCGGCCAACAAGGGCAACAATTCATTGATGCGGGTGCCGGAAACTTTGGTTTCGATCGGTTTGGCAAACGCCCCGCAGTAGTCGGCTCCGGCATCGGGTTTCGGATCAAAGGTGTCGAGGTGGCAAGGGCCTCCCCACATCCAGATTTGAATGACGGATTTTGCCCGCCCGGGGTGATCGAGCACCTTGCCAGTGGGTGTGGCTCCAGCCGCAAACATCGGTTGGTTTGAAAACAGGATGCTCGCGGAACTGCCCAGCGCAAGCTGCAAGGCGAGGCGCCGCGACATCGGCTGCCCGTGGCGGACGGGCTCCGGCGACGATTGCTCAAGGCCGAACGGGTTTAGTGGCGACATAGAAATTCAGTGGTGTTGAGCAAGGCCCAGATGAGATCGACAAGCGCCTCCTTGCGGTTGGTGGTGGCAGCCAGGGTTTCGCGAACCAGGGTGGTTTCCTCCGCTGTGGGCGGCCGACACAGGATGGTCGCATAGATCTGGCCGGCAGCGATGTTAGGTGCGGCGGCCTTGCGCAGCAATTTGCGCAGGAGCGTGCTTTGGTCGATTTTGGCGCGAATCTGCGAGGAGTTGAGAAAATGCAAGCGTTGTGCGGGATTGGGATTGGAGTTGCGCTCGGCCTCCAGCCCGGAATCGCGCGACGGCCGCCCAAACAACTCAAGAAATGAACTGCTGATGCTGCCGTCCGGCAAACCGATGGCGTGCGACCCTTCCGGCAAAAACGTGAACGGTTCGGGAATGACGCTCGAATACGTCTCGCTGGTGCCCGTCACCGCGCAAACCGCGTCAATGAGCACCTCGGCATCAAGCCGCCGGATCGGATAGGCCCCGAACAACTCGATGGCCCGGGGATCAGCAAGCGCCGGGATGCTGGAAAGTTGATAGGTCCTGGAATTGACGATGAGCCGGAACAAATGTCGCATGTCGTAGCCATGGCCGGTGAGTTCCTTTTCCAGATACGCCAGCAACTCAGGATGGGACGGCGGATTGTCCTTGCGGACGTCGTCGGGTTCCTGAATGAGGCCGCGGCCAAGCAGCCAGTACCAAGCACGGTTGGCGAGATTGCGAGCAAACCAAGGGTTGTTAGGTTGGAGCAACCAATCGGCGAAGGCGGCGCGGGGGTCGCGTTCGGGCGGCAGGCTGAGCATCTGGCCGTCGGGCATTTTCACCGGGGCCTTAGCCGCCGGCTTGTCTTCATCGAAAAACACGATTTCCTCCTTCCACTCTTTGGTGGATTTGTAGCCGACGCGGGAAAAAAACACACTCAGCGCATCGAGCTCAGCGGGCGTCCAGGACTCCTGGCGCACCCCCATGAAGGCGAGCGACACGGCAGCCGCCAGCGCCCGCGGTTCGCGGCTTTGCACGGCGCGGTAAAAATTCGATTGAGCGACCCGCATATTGCTGCCGGCGGCGGTGAGGAGGCCGCGGGCGAAGCGGTCCATCGGCAGGTTGTCGCGCACACAATTGCGCAGCAGGTGGTGATAGGCCTGCGCCGGATTGGGCCACAAATTGATCGGAAACTCGGCCTTCACCCGCAGCAGGTCGCACCACTTCAACGCCCAAAAGTCGGCAAATTCCTCGCGGGTGAACAGCGCCTCAAGCAGCTTGGCACGCTTGTCGGACGCCTTGTCGGCTAGGAAGGCGGTCACCTCCTCTTCGTTAGGCAGGGTACCGATGACGTCAAGAAAGACGCGGCGGAGAAACACTGCGTCGGAGCAAGGCAGAGCTGGGGACAGGCCGTCCTTGGCGAGACGCGCAAACACCAGAGTGTCGATCCGGCTCGGGGGCGTGGAGAACCAAGTCGTTTCAAAGGGTTGGTGTGGCATCGAGGATCCAGATGAAGGTGCGGCCAGGGTCAGACCCGCACTCAACGCCCAGAGCATCGATGCGAGCCGTCTCATGCCGTCGCAGCTTCCAGT
Organism: Akkermansiaceae bacterium; assembly: GCA_903875675.1. Lineage (GTDB taxonomy): Bacteria > Verrucomicrobiota > Verrucomicrobiia > Verrucomicrobiales > Akkermansiaceae > Luteolibacter. Next base: position 3,384 of record CAIQXC010000498.1, on the reverse strand, counting down.
TCGAGCTCAAACAACAGGTTATCTCGGCACACGTCCGCATGCACAACAATCTCCACTTGCGGCGGCAGCCCAAGCGATTGGCGGGCACCAGCCCACAGCGCCATGTCCTTCGCGTCGCGGAAATACGCAATGCCGCGCACCGCATCAGACCACTCCATGCCGGCCTTGTGCAAGATAGCTTCCACCACCTCCAAGGTCCGATCAATCTGCGCCTGCACGTCATCTATAAATTCGGTTTCGCCGCCGGGAGCAATGCTCGCACTACCCGAGATATGCAAGGTACGGCTCTCCTGCGTGCTCAATTCCAGCGCCCGGCTGAAGGCACTCCCGTACGCATAGGCACAACCCTGCAGCGGCGACTCCGCCACCCGCACGCCCTGCCCGTCGTGCTTCGGGCGCAAGGCATGGACCTTGGCCAGCACCCGTTTGCCCGAGGCGTTGGCGATGCCGATGCCCGTGCTCGCCGGCATCCGCAATGAAAATACGTCATGCTTCTTGAAAAACTCGGTGCGCGCCCGGTTGAAATCATCATACCATGACAAAATACCATCCAAATAATACCAAGTGCGCACCACATCCCGAAACACCATCCCATTGGCTTCCAGCGCCCCTTTGATCATCGCCATCACTTGCGTCGTCTGCCCCGCCCCGTCTTGCCCGCCATCCGTCGGCACCAGCCCGCCCAAATAACAATACTCCGCATTTTCATCCTCAAAACGGAAACCAATCGTCGTACCTTGATAGACCACAGGCTCCACCGCCACCCCGAGCAGCGCCCTGACTAACAAGCCGCCGGCCAGCGGGCCGTGATTGCTGTCGTTGATAAGCAATGACACCGGAAACGCTGCAAAGGGCGAAGCCGCCAGAGCCGCCCCCATCTCGCCCATCAGCTGCGCATCGCCAAACCCATCAAGCTCCACCAAGGTGGCACCGGTCTGTTCCAGAAAACCGGACAAGTCGGCCAACCAACTGGCAGGAGTTGAGCCGATACCCGGCACCGATCCTAGCAAAAACTCCGTCCAACCGGCCTTTGGAACCGCGCGGCTCCAAAGCGATCCGAAGGATTCCGTAATGATCTCACCAAGGGTCTGTATGTGCTGCTTCATGTGCGGGGAAATACGGGTCGGCCCGGCCCGATATTTCGGATAATCAGAGTTTTCGCGTCGTGACCTGCTTAAATAGCCGATTTCGCCGGGTGGTGTGGCTCATTCCCCACGGTGCTAAGAAATTTCTCCGGCAGCCTCAGAAACAAGGACTATTTCTCTGTCCCTATATTCGATTTTCTGACTCGATTCACCTCGGCCTAGCGTGCAGCCCTTGCGGGGGTGGCACCATGAATCTTGCCTGTCTGGAAATTTTCGATTGCCGCCGGGGCCGCTCCGCCCTTAACTCGGCGCGCCTGTGAAATCGACAGGCCCCCATTGCATGATCGAAAAAATTCACAGATACAAAGGACTGCTGGTCTTCGGGCTGGTGCTGGTGGCTGCGGCATTCGTGTTCGGCGACTTTTCCAGAGGCCGCAGAAACTCTTCTGGTGGCGGCACGAGCATCCTCCGGGTGGCCGGACGATCCTACAGCGACAAGGATCTAAACCGCCTCGGCACTGGCCCGGTGAAGCTCGCACAGATGCTTTTCGGCTCCGGCGACTATGCGCCCTATGGGTTTGTGATGGAACTTGCCAAGGGCTTCAAATCCGATAATGACCTTCCGGAAAAGTTCTTCACTGGCCGCTTGCTGCTGCGTGACGCCAAGGAGAAGTTTGGCATCTATCCGGGTGCCGAGGAGGTATCCACCTTCATCCGATCGATGAAAGCGTTCGCTGGGACCAACAAAACCTTTGATGAAAAAAAATACCGGGCATTTATTGAGAGAGGGATGGGGCAGCTCGCTCTGACCGAAAATGACCTGCTGGATTTTGCAGACGACCTGCTCGCCGCAAAAAAACTCAAGACCCTCCTCAGCGCCGGTTTGGGCAGCGACCGTGATGCCGCCGCCAAGTCATTGGCCCTCTCCAAACAACAAATCACCGCCGATCTTGCCTGCCTCCCCCTGGGCCCATTTGAGGATAAGATCCAGCCGACCGAGGAGGAGATCAAAAGTTATTGGGAACCCATCAAGGACGGTTTTCAAACCACTCCGCGCCGCAAGTTCTCCTACGTGCTGGTAACCCCGGAGACCCCCGCCGACGACGCGAGTGCCAATGCGGAACCCCCTGAAACCATTGCCGAAGCCGCAGCCACAGACGAAGCCAAAGCCGCCGCAAAAAAGAAAAAAGACGAGGCCAAAACCCTCAAGGCAGCTGCCCTCGCCGAGAAGCGCCGTGAGAAAAATATCGAAGCCGACAAGCTCGTATCGGATTTCACTGACAAACTCGAAGATGCCAAAGGCAGCGGTTTCGAGGATTTGGCCAAAGAGAACGGCTGGGAAATCAAAACCACGGATTTTTTCACCTTGGCCGATGCCCCAGCCGATCTGGCCATCAACGTGCGGGCTTCATCACGTGGCGGCAAAGCCGTGGATGAACTCTTCCATATCAGCGAAACCTCCGATCCCATCTCAAAATTCCATCAGCCCATCGCCGTTGGCGAAAACCAGTGGCTCATCGCCCGCCTCGACGGTGAGGAAAAGGCCCGCGAAAAATCCTTCGGCGAAGCACGCGCCGAAGCACGCGCCAAATACATCGCCCAAAAGGCCGCAGACAACCTCAAAGCTGCCGCCGAGGCCGCCTCCGCCAAAATTAAGACCGCCTTGGCTGACGGCAAAACCTTTGCCGATGCCGCCAAGGAGGCAGAACTGACCGGCAGCAAGACCGTCACCAACGTCACCAGCACCTACAAACCAGACGGTGCCACCGAGCCGAAGAACCTCTTCCAAGCCGCCTCCAACGTCGATCCCGGCTCCATGGCCGACGTTGTCATCGAATCTGATCGCGCCTTCGTCCTCCACGTCATCAAGCGCGAGGTGGTCAAGGATCCCAACAGTGCCACCAGCATCGATGCTGAACTGAGCTCCGCTGCCACCCAAAACGAAATGTTCGTGTTCGACTCCTGGCTCGCCTCACGCGTCGAAGACGCCAAAATTGAGCAGTTGAATAGAAGTCGCTAGAAAAACAGAAGACCGCCGCGTTCCAAGACAGAAACCCTCAGACCGGAAATCGCTCCGCCCATTCTGTCTCCTGAATCACTTAAATGAACCCTTTCATTTTCAAAGAGTAAGATACCAGCATTTTTCCAACCGCCCCTGCCGTGCCCCAGAGTCGTTGTGAAGGAGTCAAGTTTTCCAGAACCGGATTGATTGACGATTGACAATTGTTGATTTTGGATTTTTGAAGTGAGCTTGGTTTGGTCTGAATCTCGTGTCCAAGCTCACATCAGAAATCAACGT
>CAIQXC010000497.1 GCA_903875675.1 Akkermansiaceae bacterium | reverse complement strand
CCATGTGCCGGGTAGATAATCACGCCGTCGTCCAGCTTCAGGTAAAAGTCACGCAAGGTGTGAAACTGTTGCTCCGCCAACTTCTTCGCGAGGCCACTACCTAGCAGGTCGGGCCGCCCGGCAGAACTCACGAACAGCGAGTCTCCGGTGATCACGCCCCAAGGCACGTCCGAGTGTTCCTCCTCCGCTAGAAGATAAGCAACATGCTCTGGCGTGTGGCCAGGCGTGTGCCGAACTGTGATTAGGATGGTGCCGAGCTTGAAGGTGTCGCCGTCGTTGATTTTCTCGTGATCGAAGCCATAGCACGCAACCCCTTCGTGGCTGACAAAGATTTTCGCTGACTCGACGCGGGCACAAAGCTCCCGCGAGCCACTGACGAGATCGGCATGGATGTGGGTCTCGAAAATGTGCGTGATTGAAACCTGCTTTTCGCGGGCGATTTCGAGGTAACAGTCCACGTCCGGCCGGGGATCAAATACCGCCGCAACGCCATCGGCATCATCGCCGATCAAATAGGAAATCTCAGCGATTCCTGGGGTTTGAACGCATTCAAAAATCAGGGCCATAGCGATATCTGTTTCAAGGTGTTAGCAATAAATCACAACATTGCATCAAGCTTCTGCAAGTTGTGGCTGCTGACCGCGATGGAACCTCGGTTCCCGCCACCGCCAGCAACCAGACATTAGGTTTTAATGAAATCCAGGAGATCGGCGTTGAGTTGGTCCTTGTGCGTTTCGGTCAATCCGTGGGGTGCGCCGGGATAAATCTTCAGGGTCGAATGCTTGACGAGTTTCGCAGAGGCCAGTGCCGCGGCTCCGATGGGGACGATTTGGTCGTCGTCACCGTGAATGATCAGTGTCGGCACATCGAATTTTCCCAGGTCATCTGTGAAATCCGTCTCCGAGAATGCCTTGATGCAGTCAAAGGTGTTCTTCGCACCGGCCTGCATGCCCTGCAGCCAGAATGAATCTATCATGCCCTGCGAGACCTTGGCTCCGGGCCGGTTCGCTCCGAAGAAGGGACCGCTGGCAAGTTCCTTGTAGAGCTGCGAGCGGTCTGCAAGTGCGCCGAAGCGGATCGCGTCGAATTTCTCCATCGGCAAGCCATCGGGATTGGCGGTCGTTTTCAGCATCAACGGCGGGACGGCGGAGATTAGCGCGGCCTTGGACAGCCGCTTTGTGCCGTGGCGACCGATATAGCGGGCGACCTCGCCGCCGCCGGCGGAAAAGCCGACCAACACGGCCCCATTCAAGTCGAGTGATTCAATGAGGTTTGAGAGGTCATCAGCGTAGGTGTCCATCTCGTTGCCAGTCCATGGCTGGCTGGAACGTCCGTGGCCGCGCCGGTCATGGGCAATACAGCGATAGCCATGATCGGCCAAAAACATCATTTGTGCCGCCCAGCTGTCCGAATTCAGGGGCCAGCCGTGACTGAAAACCACCGGATCCCCGGTGCCCCAGTCCTTGTAATAGATTTGTGTGCCGTCCTTGGTAGTGATCGTGTTCATGTTATGGTCTCCTCTTCGAACCTTAGGATTTCTTCTGCAACAGCTTCAGCAAGACCTTGGCTGCTTCGGCTGAAGATGCGGGATTTTGGCCGGTAATCAGCATACCATCGGTTTTTACATAAACGCTCCAATCCGCGCCTTTGCTGTAATGCCCACCCGCATTTTTCCGTTCGTCTTCCAGCAAAAACGGCACGATGTGGTTCAGTTTCACAGCGGCTTCCTCGGTGTCTGAAAAGCCAGTTACCTGCTTCCCTTTTATCAGCGGATCGCCATTGCGCAATTTTACCTTGATCAGAGCACACGGCGCATGACAGACCAACGCCATGGGCTTTCCCTGTTGCTGGAAGGCCTCGATCAAGGCGATTGATTCGGCATCCTGAGTCAAATCCCATAAAGGACCATGACCGCCAGGATAGAAAACTGCGTCGTAATCCGACGCCTTGACGTCCCTCAATTTCAAGGTATGTGCGAGCCTCTGCTTGAGAGGTTCGTCCTGGTAAAGACGGCGGGTAAATTTGGTTTGTGCATCCGCCTCCTCGCTTTTGGGATCAACCGGTGCCAGTCCGCCTTTTGGAGAAGCCAGAGTGATTTCCACACCGGCATCCGCCAATTCATAATAGGGAGCTGCAAACTCTTCCACCCAGAAGCCGGTTTTCTTGCCGGTCTAACCCAGTTCACTGTGGGAAGTTAATACAATTAAGACTTTCATGATGATATGTGCAGACATTGTGTCTGGTGTTTGGTTGGTGATGTGTTTTTCTGTTTCTGATCGAAGCGTGTTTGCTTGCACAGGGTGAGAAAATACAATTTTCGCGTTTCATGCACAATAGGGCAAAATACTACTCTAGATCGTGCGATCGGATGCGGGGAAATCTCGTGTCTGCTGGTCAAACGCGGCGTCAGGTCTGGAGATCGTGAGCTACTCGATACCATGATATGGAAGTGCCATGCATCGACTTTTGGCGCTCCCGCGACAGAGTAGGGATTCACCCCATGGCAAGTGCGTGCCATCCGGGTTCTAATGGTGATGTCCCGCTTCCCTGCCGACGCTGCCAAAAGGGGACATCAGACAGCGAAAGGTCGCTGGCGGTGTGTCGGCGGCAAACTTGGAGAGTCACATTATGTCATTAGGAACCATTCTGCTAGTCGTATTCATTCTGATGGTGCTCGGCACGCTGCCGACTTGGCCGCATAGCCGGAACTGGGGATATGCCCCGAGCGGCGGACTGGGCCTAATTCTGATCATCCTGCTGGTCCTATTCTTGCTCGGCAGGATTTGAGCCGGTGGCGGCACTTTGGCTTTGCGACGAGGTCTTCACCAAGGTTTACGAAGTCGTAATACAAATCATTAAACAGCAACACTTCATGTCTATAATTACCAGTGCTGAGATCCGGCTCGCCTCCCGCCCCAGCGGAATGCCTACAGCCGCCAACTTTACGCGGACGCAGATTGAACTGCCGCCACTGCCAGACCAACAAGTACTAGTTCGCAATCTCTTCATGTCGGTCGATCCATACATGCGCGGGCGAATGAATGAGGGAAAATCTTATGTCCCACCATTTGAGATAGGCAAAGCGCTCGAAGGTGGAGCCGTCGGCGAAGTCGTTGAGTCTCGGGTCAAGGAATTCAAACCGGGCGATGCCGTAACTTCCAAATTCGGCTGGCGGGAATACTTCATGGCTTCGCCAAATGAACTGCACCCCGTCAGCCGCGAGGTTCCATCGCTTTCGGTTTACCTTGGGACACTCGGTATGACGGGGATGACGGCATGGGTGGGATTGAATCTGGTGGACGTTAAAGTCGGCGATGTCATTTATATATCCGGGGCTGCTGGGGCAGTCGGGAATATGGCTGGGCAACTGGCGAAATTGCGCGGGTGCAAAGTCATCGGGTCGGCAGGTTCGGCAGATAAGGTGAAGTTTCTGCGCGAGGAATGTGGGTTTGATATTGCCTTCAATTACAAGGCAGGCCCCGTGCGCGAACAACTGTCTCTGGAGGTGCCGGACGGTATTGATGTATATTTCGACAATGTCGGCGGCGAGACGCTTGAAGCGGCGCTTTCTGCCTTACGGGTGAATGGCCGGATCATCGCCTGTGGCGGCATCGCAAGCTATAACGAAGCCAAGCCGCAGTCCGGCCCGGCCAATCTCTTTAACATCACCACCAAACGACTGACCATGAAGGGAATGATTGTTGGAGACTGGCTCCATTGTCAGGCAGAATTTGAAAAAGAGGTGGGCGGCTATTTTCGGAACGATAAACTCAAGAATAACGAAACGGTGGTGGAAGGAATGGATCAGGCGGTGAGCGCTTTCCTCGGGCTTTTCGAAGGGAAAAATCGAGGCAAGATGGTGGTCAAGCTGAGCTGATGAATGCAGGGCGACAATACTGAACTTGAAGAACCTATGCTAATCAAAATATCCACCCATAAAACGGTGAATGAAACGGCGGCGGCGTTGTCGGCCGCCGTCGAGGTCAATCATTTTGGGGTCATGCACGTTCACAACCTCAAAGAGACCATGTCCAAGAAGGGCGTTGAGTTTGATCGTGAATGTATGATCTTTGAGGTTTGCCAGCCACAGCAAGCGAAGAAAGTGCTGGAGGAAGATATGAGCGTCTCCACAGCGCTGCCTTGCCGCATTTCGATATATGAGGAGGACGGCGGGACCATTCTGGCGACCTTAAAACCAACCATGTTGCTTGCGCTGTTCAACACGCCCCAGCTGGCCGGGGTGGCGCAGGATGTGGAGGATTCAATCGACACTTCACCAGACAGGCCAAACCAATGAGCACCGACTTCCACACAAAGACACCCATGAACCAACTGCCAGAACCCGCTAGAGAAATTGCTCGTCAGGCGACTGACGTTACAGAGGAAACTGCCCACCGTGCGACCGTCGCTGTAAATGACGTCATAGGTGCCGTAAAAGACGCAACCACGGATGTAACCGACGCAGCCAAGGACGCTTTCAAGACACTCTCGTCGAAAGTCGAGGAAGGCGTCGAGCGCACCAAGGAATATGCGCAGCACGCGGTTGATGCCACCAAGGACGCGGGCAGGGACATGTATCAATCAGCGGCGCTGAAGGCCGAGGACACACTGGCGTCCTCCAAGGAGTATGTGCGTCAAAATCCAGTGCTTGTAGTCGTGGGAGCACTCACCTTCGGTGCGGCCATCGGTTGCATGCTTATGATGGCCCGGCGACAGCCTACGACCTGTCAACGGTATGTGGATGAGCCTTTGGAGTCCGCGCACAAGGCCATTCTCGCCGCACTGGCACCCGTCGCACAACGACTTCACGAGGGATGTGATTCGGCGCGGGATGGCGCGGGAAGAGCAATGGATCGAGTGCATCGCTTTCACCCGGGACGCACCGTTGACTCCTTATCCGGGCAAATCGGTCGTGTCGGCAGCAACCTCAAATTCTGGTAAGCCATGACCGGAACATCAAACCAACCGGTAGTGCCACTGTCCATGGAGGAAGGGATCCATGTTTTGTTGTGCGACGCGAAGCAAGGCGTCCGGCACCGTTATCAGCGGTGCCAGAATCAGATTCGTAAGTCCCCGACGACAGCGGTGATCGGCGCAGTCGCAGTCGGCTGTCTTATGCATCGGCTTCCGGTGCGTGCCATCCTTGTCACGCAGGTCCGCGTGCTTTCGGCGCTGGTGCCACCCGCGTTGTTTCTTCTCGGGGCGGTGAAGCTCTACGAGTTTTTGCAAAGGCAAGAGATGGACAAGCAGAAATGAAAGAAGTTTGGTATTCACCGGTCGGCGTGTGGCAGCACAAGTCGACAATAAGCAATTATGAAAATCCGTTGGCTGAACTTATTGAAGCGAACCTATCGCGGCTGGATAGACGTCAGGGCACCGCGTCTGAGCGCGGCATTGGCGTTTTACTCGATCTTTTCCATCGCTCCACTGCTGGTCATTATCATCGGCATCCTGGGACTGGTGTTCGGAGAGAAGGCGGTGAGCGGTGAGCTTTACGGTGAACTGAGCGGCTACATGGGGCCGTCATCTGCGGGGGCGATTGAGTCCATGGTGCAGAGCGCCTCCAAACCAGCCCAAGGAGTGTTTGCAACAGTAAGTGGTTTGATGATGCTGATAGTAGGCGCGTCGGGCGTGTTCGGCGAGCTCAAGGAGGCTCTCAATACGATCTGGGGGGTCAAGTCCAAGCCTGGCGGTGGTATCCGCGGGCTGTTGCGCGGGCAGTTCTTAAACTTCGGCATGGTGCTTGTGATTGGTTTTTTGCTGCTTGTATCACTGGTGATGAGCACGGCCATCGCGGGTTTAAACCAGCGTCTTGAGAATGTGCTGCCGCTGCCAGCTATCGTGTGGGCTGCGGTCGCCTTTGTCATTTCCCTCGGCCTTGTGACGACGCTCTTTGCACTGATCTTCAAAGTTCTGCCCGACGCACAAATTCGCTGGCGACATGTGTGGTTCGGAGCGCTCATCACGGCGCTGTTATTTGAAGTCGGCAAGACCGGCCTGAGCTGGTATCTGGGGCGGGAGGGAACTGCCAGCGCTTTTGGTGCTGCGGGGTCGGTCGTGCTGCTGCTGCTGTGGGTTTACTACACCTCGGCCATTTTGTTTTTCGGCGCGGAGTTCACCCAGGTTTATGCCTATGCCGAAAATTGTGTCACCGTGCCGGCGGTCAATGCGTTGCGCAAGACCGCTGGCAAGCCTGCGTTACAGGGGGCGGCATCCGCAGTGCTCCCTGACAAGAGAGATCTACCTACTACGGCTCAGGCGATGGAACAGATGGCACCTCCTGCATTCTCGCATCGGCTGGTGGCCCCGATCTTGAATTATGTCGAAGCCCGCGGTCTGCTCCTGACCATCGAAGCGCGTGAAGCCTTGCAGCACGTCGTCGGCCTAGTCATCTGGCTAGCGATTGCTGTGGTGGCCGTGTTCGCGGGCTGGCTGCTGCTTGCGACCACGCTGGTTGGTGTTCTCACCGGTGCCCTTGGGTGGTCTTGGGTAAAGGCCACAGCCGTCGCCGGAGCCACGCACATCCTCATCGCCCTGACGGCAGGCCTCGTGATGCGGAAGCGCCTTACCACGGCATGCTGGTTTGCAGACAGCCTAAACGAACTCAAAAAGGATTGCGCATGGCTAACAACAAGAACAACGAAGAACTAAGGCAGCAGGCGCTCAGCACGCTTGCTGAAGGACGCGCCGAGATCAGCGCCGAGGTGCATCGTCTGCGGCAGCACCTAAGCCCCGTACGGGTGCTGCGCCGGGTGGTTGATCGCCACACTGGCTTGGTGGTGTTTCTGGCTATTACGGCGGGGATTATTCCAGCAATGCTGGTCTTTCGCAACAAGCGATCGCGTGGTCAACCGCTCCACCCGATGGTTGATAGCTGCAAGTGGTGGCGAAAACCCGATCGGCCATCAGAGACATAGGGCGAACACCCCATAGCATCCGCAGGGTTTCCAGCATACGGTCATCGTCGTGGAATTACCTCTTCTGAAGAAAGATGCAGCAAACAGCACCGCCTCTAGGGGCAGTGCCGTAAAGCGTGAGATAATGCGGCAGCGTGCGGTGGAAATCGCCGTGAGCTGCCGACGGTGCACGCAGACCGTGGCGAAAACCGATTGGAAACAGGCCAATGAAGAATTCCACACTACCCCGGCACGCAACCGAGACCGAGGGGCCATGAACGCACTGGCACTAGAGCGATGGGAAAGCGAGGGTGGCATGGTCCTTGGGACATCTAACGCACGAAGATTTTCACCATTCGTTGATTTAGGACACACGGACCTAATGCGGCACCGGGCGATTCCCGTTCATTTTTCACCCTAACAGAACATAAGCCATGACGAATATATCAAACATCAAGACTGCGGCGACGGATCATCCTATACTGCCAATACTATCAGCACGATGGAGCCCCTATGGCTTCGATAACCGGCCAGTGGCGGAGGCGGATCTCCGCTCGTTGTTCGAGGCGGCTCGCTGGGCACCCTCATCCTACAACGAACAACCATGGAATTACCTCGTTGCCACCCAGGCCAACCCCCGGGAGTTCGAGCGGATCCTTTCCTGCCTCGTAGATTCCAACCAGGCGTGGGCCAAGACCGCACCGGTGCTCGCCCTGGGTGTCGTCAGCCTGCAATTCAAACAAAACCACAAGGACAACCGCGCGGCCGTTCACGATCTTGGACTGGCCGCCGGCAATCTGCTGGCGGAGGCCACTGCACGGGGTCTTTCGGTCCACCAAATGATTGGCATCGTCCCCGACAAGGCGCGTGAGATCTATCAGATACCTGAACATTTCGAGGCATGGACGGCCATTGCCATCGGGTACAAGGCCGATCCGGTCACGATGCCAGAGGCTCTGAAAGAGCGTGACCTCACACCCCGCCAGCGTAAGCCGTTGCGTGAGTTTGTGTTCACCGGCCATTGGGGACAGGTGGCTCCGCTGGTGATTGAATAAAGCATCTAACTCGATCGCGTCGTTCCGGCAATGCGGGCGTGTGTCTTTCCACGCTGGGGCCGGGTGCGACGAATCTCATCATCGGTGTGGCCGATGCTAACATGGACCGTGCATGTGGACATGCGGAGAGCTTCGGCGCGAACGGTATTCGCATCGAATCAGCGGAGGAACTGCTGCCCGCGCTGCGCGCCGCTCTGTCCGTTGTGCTGGACGCCGGTGCTTGCTCCAAGAAGTTGCGCCAAACACCGCGATGCAAAAAAACTCATGGGAAGCCATCGTCTGCGGGTGGCTCTGGCCATCCTTTTCCGGAATCGGTTTCGCTGCCCGTATTGCAACGAATCCACAGCGCTCGAAATCCAGCAAACGACTCAGTCACGTCACTGATCACGGGTCGAAACTGGATTGACGCGGTTGGGAATTAGCTAGCAGTATTCGTTGAAGTCGAATACTGCCTGCTGCTTGTCAAAGTCCGATTCCCCCGTGAGTTCGCGTTTCGCCTGTTCGTAGTCGAACTGCTTGATCTCGTGTGAAGCCCTACCCGCCAAGGAAGCAAGCTCTATCGTGCGTGCATACACCATCTCACGTGTGACCGGACGGATGAGAGAGACGGAGTCTTGCATAAGTGTTATTTTGGATTGAATGTGAAAGCCAATTCCCAAGTCTGTTATTTTTCTATCGGAGCAAGTGGCGAAACCGTTTGCTGATGGTAGTCCAGCGTCTCGGGATGGGTGCCGTTGAGAATTGCTTTGGCATGGATAACCTCATCAGCAGATCCATGGGCGATCAGGACGAACTTGTCGGCCTTGAGCGCGGTTTCGTATTTCAGAATGCTATTTTCGGGAATTCCCAGGCTGAAAAGGCCGGCACCAAGCGCGCTCATACCACCAACCACGGCTGCGCCTTCCAGCGCGCCCAGGATCCAACCAACCAAAGGCCCCGCAATGAGCAACGGACCAACTCCTGGAATGAGGAAAAACGCCGACCCGAAAAGCATCCCCCAAATGCCGCCCCAGAATGCGCCCTGGATACCCCAGTATTTCATCCGGTCTCCGGCATTGTAGTAGCCCACCACATGCTCCTCCGTCTGATAGTCACGCCCCACGATGGACAGTTGTTTCATCTCGAATCCAGATTGTTGAAGCTCCCTGACAGCCGCTTCGGCTTCGGAATGTGAATTGTAGATGGTGACGACAGAGTGGTTCTTGTTCATGATGATGGTTGCATCCCTAGCTTGAAACGCGGCCCAATCTAGCACCGCGTACTGGGAGTTCGCCATGGGGTCTTCACCCCTAATCGAAAACTGGGAGGCGTATTGCGAGTGTTTGTGGACCGCCATTGGACGGAGTGGCTGCCCATCTTTGCCTGGGTCATCGAACACCCGGAAGGTGTCATCGTCGTGGATACGGGCGAAACGGCCCGTACCTCTGAGCCGGGTTACCTCCCGCCATGGCATCCCTATTATCGTTTGGCGGTCGGATTCGATGTCAAACCAGTTGAGGAAATCGGGCCACAACTCCGCAAGCTAGGTATCTCACCGGAGGATGTCAGCAGGGTAATCATGACTCAGCCCAAACGCCAAAGTCGCCGTAGCCACCATTGGCCGGATTTTCGACTATCTTTCCTCCACTCCAACCGTATATCTGCCGGCGCACGATCCCGCCACCGCAATTCGATTACGCGATGCACAAGTCACCCAACCATAGCCAGATCATGCGCGGGGCGGCGTCAGAAATCCCGAACACGAACAATATGAAACCATCCTTCAAGAATAACCCCGTTCACCACACGCAAAAAATTAAAGCTCAGATGCTCCAACTTATCGATCATCTGCGCGAAGACGTTGGCAAAGTCACGGAGCCGAAGGCCCGGGCGTTATTCGAGACATCGGCGGAAGTTCTCACCGGCTTGGTCAAAGCCCTCGATGATTAT
>CAIQXC010000496.1 GCA_903875675.1 Akkermansiaceae bacterium | reverse complement strand
GTCGGTGCCTGCGTCGGCATGCGCGGTGCCCGCGTCAAAAATATCGTCCGCGAACTCAATAACGAAAAAGTCGATATCATCCGCTGGAGCGAGGATCCCAAAGAATTCGTTCGCGAAGCTCTCAAACCCGCCGACCTCAAAACCATCACCATCGATGAGACGGCCCATGTGGTGCACGTCACCGTCACCGATGAGGACCTGAGCAAAGCCATCGGCCGCAAGGGCCAAAATGCCCGCCTATCATCCCGCCTCATGGGTTGGGACATCCAAGTGCGCCGCGACGAAAGCAAGGAAGAACAATTCAAGGAGAAAATTGGGGGTGCCGCCCATACCTTGGGCGAGCAACTCGGCATCAGCGAAGCCCAGGCCAACACACTTACCCTGGCCGGCGGCTTCACCCCGGAACTCGTCGTTGATATGCCCGCTGCTTTCATCGCCGAACTCCTGGACATCCCCGAAGACGACGCCGAGGCCCTGCTCTCCCGCGCCAATGCCTTCCTCGGAATCACTCCAGCCACCACTCCTCAACCATCCTGAATCCCTCTTTTTCACTCTTTCCCCGAACTACGCACACCAGCCGGATGCCAAAAAACAGCGACAGCTCCCCCGAGAAGCCCAAGATTCTCGACCTCCTCGACGACGCCAAAAAGCTCTCGCGCCGTGAGCGCAAACAGCAGGTCGCCGAGCCCCCACCCGAGGTGCCGGAATTGCCCAGCGCCCTCGACGTTGCGAAACGTGAGGCCCTCGATCTCTACGCCGACGACCAAAAGCCCAAAGTCCGCAAACCGGCCCGCCCCGGCAAATCCGTTCTTCCCACGATCTCCAAACTCCTCGAAAGTGAAGAGGAGGCCCTCCAGCACTCGATCAAATCCGCCAGCCCGTTAGATCAAGCTGCCCCGCCCACAGAGCCCGCTGATCCCACCGCCCCCATGGTTCCAGCAGCCGCCGAGTTGCCGGAGAGCCCGCCGGACGAAGCACCCGACGACCCGCGCCTGATCATCATCAAGCCGCCCATTCTGGTGTCGGAACTCGCGTCTCGCCTGAGTCTCAAGCCATACAGCATCATGGCTGACCTCATCAAGCTCGGGGTGTTCCCCGGGCCTAACCAGCCGATTGACCCAGAGATTGCCGCCAAAGTTTGCGACCTCCACGGCTTCATCTTTGAACGCGAAAAACGCGATAAAACCAAGGGCATCCATCAGGTGGTGGAAGTCATCAAGGAACCGGAAGTGCCGATCGCAGAACCCGAGGACCTGCTCAAAACCCGCCCGCCCATCATCACCATCATGGGCCACGTCGATCATGGCAAAACCTCCATCCTCGACTACCTCCGCAAAACCCGCATCACCGCCGGTGAAGCGGGTGGGATCACCCAGCACATCGGGGCCTATCAAGTTGTCCACAACGACCAGCCCATCACCTTCCTCGACACCCCCGGCCACTCGATTTTCTCAGACATGCGAGCCCGCGGTGCCGACATCACGGACATTGTCGTGCTCGTCATTGCCGCCAATGACGGGATCATGCCGCAAACGCTTGAAGCGATCAAGCATTCCAAAAAAGCGGGCAAAACCATCATTGTCGCCATCAACAAGTGCGACCTGCCCTCGGCCAATCCAGGACGGGTCAAATCCCAGCTGGCGATGCAGGGCCTGCAGACCACCGATCAACAAGGCGACACGGAGTTTGCCGAAGTATCGGCAGTCACGGGCCAGGGAATGACCGAATTGCTCGATCTGATGGCCCTGCAAGCCGAAGTGCTCGAACTCAAGGCCAACCCCCGCTCCACCGCCCGCGCGGCGGTCATCGAGGCCCGCGTCGTTCCTGGCCGCGGCACCACCGCGACGGTCATTGTCGAAAGCGGCACCCTCAAAATCGGCACTCCCTTCATTTGCGGTCCCTACGCCGGCAAAGTCCGCTCGCTCATCAACGACCGCGGCGAGAATATCAAGTCCGCCACCCCCGGCACCCCCGTGGAAGTCATCGGCTTCGAAGAACTTCCCAACGTCGGCGATCACCTCACCGAGATGAAGACCGAGCGGGAGGCCAAGGCGCTGGCCACCGAACGCCAGGAAGAACAACGCTTGCTGCGCCTCAAACCCCAGCACCGCAACCGCATGGAAGACCTCTATTCCATGGTCAACGACGGCGGCGGCAAGGCCCAGCTCAAACTCATCCTCAAGTGCGACGTCCAAGGGTCCGTCGAAGCGATCAAAAAGGCCATCCTCGCCATCGAGTCCGCCAAGGTCGAAAGCACTTTCATCACTGCCGCCGCCGGCCCCATCACGGAAACCGACGTCCAATACGCCGCCTCCGCGGATGCCATCATCCTCGGCTTCAACGTCAAGGTCGAGGCCAAGGCCGTCAAGGCTGCCAAAGCCGCTGGTGTCCAGATCAAGCTTTACTCGATTGTTTACGAACTCATCGATCAGGTGCGCGAGGCCATGCTCGGCTTGTTGGAGCCGCTCAACCGCGAATCGGTCATCGGCCATGCCGAAGTGCGCAAGGTCTTCAAACTCTCCCGCGGCCGCGCCGCTGGCTCGTTCGTCACCGATGGACGCATCCACCGCAAGGCCCATGCCCGCGTCCTACGCGACGGCGTGCCTGTCTTCGACGGCAAAATGTCAACCCTCCGCCGCTTCCAAGAAGAGGTCGAGGAGGTCCGCAACGCCTTCGAATGCGGGATCCGCCTCGGCGAGTTCAACGAGTATCAAGAAGGCGACATCATCGAGTGCTACAAACTTGAGAAAATCCCGCAGACGCTCTGATCGCTGCGCTATAGCTCTAAATCTTAAATTCTAAACGGAATGAAGAAGGAACCTATTGCCCCACTTGACCACGCGTCCACCCCTCTCTTCGTTTAGAATTTCTAATTTAAGATTTAGAATTTATCCCCCATGCGCCGCCTAGACCGAGTCAACGAACTGCTCCGCCGCGAAATCGGCGCAGTCATCCAGCGCGATTACGCCTGGCATGGTGCCTTGGTCACCGTCAGTGATATTGAAATCACCCAGGACCTCAAGGAAGCCAAGGTCTGGATGAGCATCCTCGGCGGCAACGTCGCCGCCGTCTTGGAAAAACTCAACCGCGCCCACGGCTCCATCCAATCCCGCATCATGAAACGCGTGGTCCTCAAATCCACCCCCGTGCTCCATTTCTATCACGATACGTCGGCCGTGCGCGGCGTCGATCTCGTCAACCTCCTTGAGGCCGTCGATAAGCTTCCCAAGGCCCCCGAAGAAGAGCCCGAAAAGGGGCCCGAAGCCTGATGCCTCGAGCGTGAGCCTCCGCACCCGCGATTTCGATTTTCTCCTCCCAGACGAGCTCATCGCCGCTCATCCGCTTGCAGAACGCTCGGCGTCCCGCATGCTGGTTGTCCACCGAGACACCGGCCGCATCGAACACTGTTGGTTCCGCGAGCTTCCCTCCTGCCTGAATTCAGATGATTTGTTGGTTTTTAACGACACCAAGGTCCTGCCAGCTCGAGTTCTGTCCGACGACGGAAAAATCGAATTGCTCTGCCTCGATCGCCTATCAGACTGCGCATGGCGCTGCTTGGTGCGCCCCGGCAAGCGCATGAAACCGGGCCGCACGCTCGTCGTCGGTGGCATCACTGGCACCGTCGCGGAGGTGTTTGCCAATGGCGACCGCCTGCTGCACTGGAGTTCGCCGCTCGACCTCTATCAACACGGGCAACTCGCCTTGCCGCACTACATGGGCCGCCCCCAGGAAGCAGCCGATCTCCACCGCTATCAGACGGTGTTTGCCCGCAATGAGGGTGCCATCGCCGCTCCCACCGCAGGCTTGCATTTCACCCCGGAGATGTTAGAAAACCTTCCCCACGCCTTTCTCACCCTGCACGTCGGCGTAGGCACATTCCGCCCGGTGAGTGCGGAGTTGCTGGCCGACCACATCATGCACTCGGAAAATTTTGAGGTGTCGGCAGCCACCGCCGCCAACGTCAATGCTGCGGCGCGGGTGGTGGCTGTAGGCACCACCGTGACTCGGGTGTTAGAGCATTTGCACGCCGCCAATTCAGCCCAACGCATTGCCCCCGGCCTGCATCGGGGCGCGACTGACATTTTCATTCATCCACCCTATCAATTTCGGGCGGTCGGCGGCCTTCTGACGAATTTTCACCTGCCGCAAAGCACGCTGCTCATGCTGGTATGCGCGTTCGCCGGCCGCGATCTGGTGCTCGAGGCCTACCGCCAGGCAGTGGCACAATCCTATCGATTCTACAGCTACGGCGATTGCATGTTGCTGGTGTGACGGCCTGGCAATCCAACATTTGGAGCCTACCAAGACCCTTGAAGACCGCGCCAGTGCGTTTGCCTCCTAAATCCTCATCGACCCTGAAATGGCTGTAGGGGCGCTCGTCAACTCAGACCGGGTGGCGGGCCGGGCAGGCTGACATTGCGGGCGAAGCCATGGTTGAAGTCGATGGCCAACATGCGGTCATACAGCGGCTCACCCAGCTCGGCCAGCAGCTTGATCACCTCGACGGCGGCCAGCGCACCGATGGTGCCTGCCACCGCTCCAAACACCGGAAATCGCCGCGTCCACCACGCTGGCCGAGCGGGACACCAGTCGCTGTAACGCGGTGAGTGAGGCGGATGAACGGTGGTGACGTATCCGTCCATTTCAAACATAGCTGCCTCGACGCAGGGAATCCCGTGATGCTCGGCGGCAGCGTGCAGCGCATGACGCTCCTCGAACAAGGGTGCCGCACTCACCACCACGTCGGCCCCGGCCGCATGGAGAAAAGCCGACTCCAGCGTCGGGTGCTGCTCCACCACATCAACGCGGATGCCCGGGTTGAGCGCCCGCAAGCTGGCAGCGGCGCACTCGACCCGCGAGCTGCCAAGCGCCGCACTCGTCATCAGAATCTGGCGGTTGAGATCGTCCATCATTAAATCGCCGCCATGCATCAGGATCAAGCGGCCGACACCCGCAGCGGCAAGTTGCTGGGCCGCGCAGCCGCCGACGCCGCCGATCCGCGAAACAAGCACAGTGGCCCCTTTCAAGCGGCGTTGGCCAACCTCGCCCACGCCGGGCACGATCATTTGCCATGCGTAGCGCACACGATCCTCATCGGTCAATTCAGGCAACGGGTGCTGCATAATAGCTGAATAATGGCTGGCGATGCGCTGACAGCGTTGTTGTTTATCTGACGTAATGGGTGTTAGGCCGGGTGGTGTCGGGCCGCGCCACCCCTTCCAGCGACTCTTGCGCCATCAGCGGGATCACCGCCATCGTCGCTACCACGGCGAGCACCGGGATGCCACAGGAACCTTGTCTTGGATTGCATATCATTGGAAATGGCAGCCTACGCAGCGGCGGCCCGGCGTTATCGGCATTTCGCGAATCATACACAGCGCTTCGCAAAACAGCCATTGCCACGCAGCCCGCTATCCTGTGTAGTCTCGTCCGATGATGCTCAAAAAAACCACACTCGTTGCGCTGGCAGCAACGTGCCTGTTCATTGCGGCTGTGCGCGGCGAGGACTGGCCGTGCTTCCGAAAGGACGCGCAGCGCTCTGCAGCAAGCTCGGAACAACTGGTGTTTCCTCTGGCCACCACCTGGATTCATCACGGGGCCACTCCTCGGCCGGCATGGCCCGAGCCCGGCCGCACGGTCAATTGGTTTGATTTCGACTACGCCTATCAACCGGTGGTGGCGGCCGGTCTGGTCGTGTTCGGGTCGTCGGCCGACGACACGGTTTATGCGCTCAAGGCGGCCGACGGCCAGCTGGCATGGAGCTTCACCACCGACGCGCCGCTGCGGTTTGCGCCGCAGTTGGTGGATGGCATGTGCTATTTTGCATCAGATGACGGAGCGGTGTACTGCGTCAACTCGCAGACGGGCACATGGGTGTGGAACTACCGCAGTTGCCCATCCAACCGCATGATCTCCGGCAACGGCCGCATGATCTCGCGCTGGCCTTGCCGCTCCGGCGTGCTGGTCATCGGCGATACCCTCTACGCCACAGCCGGCATGTGGCCGTCGGAGGGCACCTACTTTTTCGCTCTGGACCGCCACACCGGAAAAGTCCGCTGGTGCAACGACACCTGCAGTGCCGACTACTCCCTGTTTCCGCACGACGGGGTTTCGTTTGGCGGACCCACC
>CAIQXC010000495.1 GCA_903875675.1 Akkermansiaceae bacterium | reverse complement strand
CTTGGCGGGTTCGGGTTTGGCGTCGGGTCTTGGGCCACGGCCCTGAGGGCGCATATCCTTGAGTTTTTGTTGCTGCTCAGGAGTGAGGATGGCGGAGATTTCTTCGAGCTGTGAGGTGAAGTAATCGCGCATGGCCGTCTTGTCGGCGTCAGTGAGATTTTCAAAGCCCTTGGCCATGAGTTCCTTGATTTTGGAGGCGTTTTTCTCGTAGATCGCCTTGATCTTGGCCTGTTGGTCGGCGTCAAGGCCGAGTTGCTCGGTCATGAATTTGAGCCGGGCCTCCGGGTCCATGCGGCGTGCACCGCCTGGGCCGCCTGGGCCGCCGGGGCCACCGGGGTGGGAAGCGGGCGGGGGATTGGCACCCGGGGCTGGATCTTGAGCGAGAACGGAACTTTGGCTGGCGAAAAGAGTCGCGGCCGCAATGGTCAGGGCAAGTGTGAACTTTTTCATACTCGGGCTAAACCTTCGGGCGGCAGAAGAGTTGCGAGGGAAATACAGGTTTTCGCTGAGGGACGTGTCTGGAAGGACGGCTCAGTCACTGGTCGGCAGGCCCAGCAACTCGAGGAGGCGCTGGAGGTCGTCGTTGCCGTAGTATTCGATTTCGATGCGGCCCTTTTTGGGTGAGTGCTGGATGGCGACGTGGGTGGCGAGATGGGCCCGCAGGCGATTGGTGATGGCGCGGACCTGGACATCGGCCTCGCGGAGGGCGGCGGACTTTTTGGAGTCGCCGGAGTCGTCGGGGGAGGCGTCGGAGGCGGAGAGCAGGGATTGGACGAATTTTTCGGTGGCGCGCACGGTGAGTTGTCGGCGCAAGATCTGGGCGGAGGCGAGCAATTGGACTTCTTGATCCTTGAGCGAAAGCACCACTTTGGCGTGGCCCACGGACAGGCTCTTTTTGGCCACCATGATTTGGATGTCGGGGTGGAGGTCGAGCAGGCGCATGGCATTGGCGACGCTGGCACGGTTTTTGCCGACGCGGGTGGCGATTTCCTCCTGTTTGAGGAAATATTCCTTGGCGAGGCGGACGTAGCCAGCGGCTTCCTCCATCGGGTTGAGGTCTTCGCGCTGGATGTTTTCGATGAGCGCCATTTCGAGCACATCGCGGTCGGACGCCTCGCGTTCGATGACCGGGACGGTGGCGAGGCCGAGTTTGTGAGCGGCGCGCCAGCGGCGTTCGCCGGCGATGAGCTCGAAGATGCCGTTGACGGGGCGGACGATGAGCGGTTGGATGATCCCGTGCTGGCGGATGGATTCCACCAAATCGTCCAGCGGCGCTTCGAAAAACTGGGTGCGGGGTTGTAGCGGGCTGGGTACCACTTGGTGGTGAGGCACGTCACGCACTCGCTTCAAATCCTCCGCAGAAACGGCACCATCGGCCTCTGCAGCGCTGGGGTGTTTGCGGATGAGGGCTGCGAGTCCTTTGCCGAGTGCTTGTGCCTGTTTAGCCATGGGGGGCAGGAGCAGTAGCAAGATGATCGGGGAAATCCAAGCGGAATTGCTGCGGGCTTGACGGATCGGCCGCGGCCGGGCATGCAGGGGCTGTGAAAACGCTGGAATTTTTGACGGTTGTGTCGCTGGCTGCCTGGTTGTGTGCAGAGGCCGTGGCGCAGAAACCCCCGGTGGCCTCAAGGACCCCAGCGCCTCCGGTGGCGCGTGCCGGGGCGGTGGTGCCACCACCGGCGGTCAGCGCCCCGGCGGAGGTGCTGGCGGCGGCGGTGGCGGCGGTGGACAAGCTCGGCAGTGATGTGACGCGAGGAAATTACGCGGTGGCCATTGATCGAATGAATCCGCTGTGGAAGGAGCGCATGGCCAATCAGACGAAGGGCGGCATGGCGGAGGTGCTGAGGCAGATCGAAGGAGCGTCCAAACGCATGACCCAGGAGGGGGTGAGTATCATTTCATCGGTGCACCAAGGAGCGCCCCGCTCGTTTGAGGTCGGTGCAGACACCAAGGTCGAGGTGGTGAAGGGCGAGGAAGTCGAAATTCAGATTTTCACCAAGTGGCTGGTGCTGGTGCCGACCTTAACGAAATACCGCTTGCTGCTCCAAGGCGAGCCGAAGCCGGTGGTCATTGAGAAGACCGGGTTTCAGGTGGCGGTTTCCGAGAAGGGGAAGAACGATTGGACCTTCATTGACGGCTCGGGGCTGACGGTGAGCGCGTTGCGGCGGCTCTACCTGACGTTGCCGCTGGACTTGGAACTGCCCCCCATCCAAGAGCGCAAGGCCGCTGATGCCCATTGAGATTTTCAACATGTCTGAAAAAATGAAATCCGGGTCGGAGGAGCCAATCCTGTATCGGAAGTTGTTGGGATTGTGGCAGCGTGGGCAGAGCCATCTTTGTGAAGTGCGGGGATCTGCGATCCACGGCCGCGGGGTGTATGCCACCGGCTTTATTCCCAAGGATTCGCCCATCATCGAGTATCTGGGAGAGCGCATCGACAAGCGCGAAAGCCAGCGCCGCGGCACCCGGCAACACGCCAAATCCCTCAAGACCGGCGATGCCGCCGTGTATATCTTCACCCTCTCGAAGCGTTATGATATTGATGGGAATTTCCCTTGGAACACGGCCCGCCTCATCAATCATTCCTGCAATCCCAATTGCGAGGCTTGGATCGTCGGCCGAAAAATCATCATCCATGCCTTGCAGGATATCCAGCCAGGCGTTGAACTCACATTCGACTACGGCTTCGACGTCGATTGCTACGCGGACCATCCCTGCCTGTGCGGTGCTGCTAACTGCAAGGGCTACATCGTCAGCCGCCAGCAGTGGGGCGATCTGGACCAGCGCCTCGCCCTGGAAAAGAACGGTCGCTCCAAATGATTCATCCGGTCCTAACGAGGTTAGGATTTCCTGGGTGCCGGCACCTCCATAAACTTGTAGGTTGACGGCTGGGTTATTTTCGATTAACCCCCCTTTCACATCCTGAGGCGTCCAATTTGGAAGCCTCAGAAACCCTGTAAATTGATCCGAATAACCCCAAGAATAACCCCATGAAACCTAGAAATATCCCCCAGATCCTCGTCTCCGCCATTGTCGTATGCCTTTCAGGCTCAACTTTCGCCTCCGATTGGAACGGCTCGACGAGCGCCAATTGGAACGACAACGCCAACTGGTCCGGTGGTGGCGGCACGAATGGATCCAACGCGGTCATCAACGTCAGCTCTCCCAATATCGCGACCATTTCCGGTAACCTTCCCGGAAGTCCGGTGGATATCATCATTGGCACAGGCGGCGGCACCAACGGCACGCTCAACCAAACGGCCGGCGACGCCTATACCGGCAGCGGCAACTGGATGTTTGTCGGCATCGGCGGCGGCACGGGCACTTACAATCTCGCCGATGTTACGACCGCCGGTGGCGGCGCGACTGGATTTGGACAAGGAACCGGCAACATGTATGTCGGTGGCCGCCTCTACATCGGTGGTGTGGGTTGGGGCACGCCGGGTGGCAACGGCACCGTCAACGTCAACACCACCGGCACGTATGCCATGGGCAATGACTTGGCCGTCGGTGTGGGCTCCGGCACCGGTGTGATGAATGTCGATGCGGGAACGATCACGACAGCCGGGTGGAATTTTGTCGGGAAGAACGAAAACGGCAACACCGCTAACGGGATTCTGACGATGAAGGGCGGCACCTTGAGCAATACCGGCCGCACTTACATCGGGGAGGCGGGATGCACCGGTTTGATGACCCTTGCCGGCGGCAGCTACAAGAATGTAAATAACGAAGTCATCGATATTGGTGACGGTGGCGGCGGCAACGGCACGGTGACGATCAATAACAGCGCCTCATTGCTTCAGGCCAACGGCGAGTTATGGGTCGGCGAAAACTGGGGAAACGGGGTCATCAACTTGAGTGCCGGCACCATCGCGAGTGGCAACTGGGTGGCGGTCGGACGCGATAACGCCACCGGCACCGTCAATATGACTGGCGGCACATGGACCAAGGCCAACGGTGGCAGCAGCTTCATCATCGGGGCCAGCGGTCCCGGAACGCTGGATCAAAGCGGTGGGCTGGTGGATGTTCAGGGAGGAGACACTTGGATGGGTGAAAGCAGCACCGCCAATTTCAACCTCAGCGGAACTGGCGAATTCCGCGCATCCTATTTTCAAATTGCCCGCAACGGCAGCGCCGTCGGCAATGTGAATTTGAATGGCGGCACGCTCAGGGCCAATCAAATTGTTGGTGGTGGCGGCGCGGCGCACGTTCATTTCAACGGCACCCAGGTGATTGCAACCGGCAGCCAGACAAACTTCATCGATACCATCACCGCCGGTCAGGCATTCATTGATGCCGGGGGTTTGAAGATCGACAGCAACGGCTACGCCATCACTTCGCCGCAGGCATTCAACGGCAGTGGTGGCGTCACCAAATCGGGCAATGGCCTGCTCAACCTGTCTGGAACCAGCAGTTATACCGGAGCGAATTTCGTCAACGCTGGTGCGCTGACAGTGGCCACCCGCAGCGGCAGTTCGCCGAACAGTGGTGACTACACGGTAGCCGACGGCGCTATCCTCGGAATCAAACAGCTGGCCGCCGCCCAATCACTGTCGATGGCCAATGCCACCTTTGGCAGCAGCGGCGCCACCACCCTGGACGTCGATCTGGGCAACATCGCCGGCAACCCCACCGCCGCTCCCCTCAGCGTCACCGGCACTCTCACCCTCAACGGCACCGTGACCATCAACGTCGCCGACCAACTCCCCGCCGCCGGTACCATCCCGCTGGTTTCCTACACCGGCCCGAAAGCCGGAACCGGCACCTTTGTTCTCGGCACCATGCCACTCGGCGTGGTCGCCAGCTTCACTGACGACGGCAACGGCTCGGTTTTTCTAACCGTCACCAGTGTGTCGCTGCCGCGCTGGAAGGGCACGACCGATGGCCTCACGCCGGACGGCGTCTGGGATACCGCCACCACGGAGAACTGGACCGATTTGGTGAGCAACTCGGCCACGTCCTTCAGCAGTGGGGCACCGGTGCTCTTCAATGACGATGTCTCCGTTCTGACATCGACCGTGACGCTCGCGGGAAGCGTGGCCCCCAGCGAGGTCACTTTCAGCACATCTTCACTCGGCTACTTCCTGACGGGTGCTGGAAAAATCACCGGCACCGCCACCCTGCTCAAACAAGGAACCGCCTCACTTTCCCTCCTAACCGTCAATAACGACTACACCGGAGCCACCGTGTTGGAAGGCGGCACCACCACGGTCAATAAATTGGCCAGCGGTGGCAGCCCCAGCTCGATCGGTGCCTCCAGCGCCAGCCCCTCAAATCTGATCCTGAGTGGTGCCACCCTCAACTACACCGGCCCAGCCGTCAGTATTGACCGCGGCTTCACCATCGGCGGTGCCAATGCCGTCATCAGTAACACCAACGACCTGACCCTTAGTGGCGCGGTGGTCACACCCATCTTCGGCAACCTGACAAAAACCGGAGCGGGCAACCTGACGCTGAGCCATCCGGGTGCCAACGTTCTCGGCAACACCGGCTATCCGGCGCTGCGGGTGAGTAACGGCACTCTCACGTTGGACGGTTCCGACACACAAACCAACTCGGTCTCCGGAGAACTCTGGATCGGCGAAACCCCCGATGTCCCGGCAAATTTGGTCCTCAATCATACTACCCTCACCACTAACAACTGGATCGCCCTCGGCCGAGGCAACGGATCCACAGGCGTGGTTAGCAGCATCACCGCGACCAATTCCACCATCCAGTGCGCGAATTTCAGCAGCGGCTACGACGCCGGACTGGCCTTCAACGACTGCGACCAGAACATCACCCTCACCAATACCAATTGGACCAACGCCGGGGTGACTTACCTCGCTGAAAGCAACAACGCTATCACAACCCTGACGGTGGGGGGCACTTCCGTTTACGTCGGTGCCGCCCAATTTCTCATCGCTGAGGGCGCGGGTTCCACTGCCAATGTAACGATCCAAGACACTGCCAGCGTCACCAAGACGGGCGGGTGGCTCTCCATCGGCGTCTATGGCACCGGTTCCATGACGGTCAAGAACCATGCCACCTTTGCCTCCCTGGCAAGCGATTTCAACGTTGGCGACGTGGGCACATCGCAAGGCACGCTCAACATCAGTGATGCAGCGCTCGTCTCCTCCACCGGCATGACCTTCGTCGGCAAGAACGGCGGCACCCGCGGCACAATCAATCAGACGGGGGGCACTTACAATGGCAACGACTGGATCTCCATCGGGCGCTACAGCGGTGCCACCGGCGTGGTCAACGTCAGCGGCGGCTCGCTGAACCAAATCACGGCTAACCGCGCGCTGCTCGTCGGCGAGGAAGGCACCGGCACACTCACCATTTCGGGTACCGGCGAAGTCAATGTGGATGGCGTCGCTTTATATCTCACTAACAACGTCACCGGCGTTGGCACCATCAACCTCGATGGTGGCACCCTGACGACCAAACAGGTGATTCCAGGCCCAGGCGGCACGGGCAACGCGACCTTCATCTTCAACGGCGGCCTGCTCAAGGCCGGCGCGGGAGCCAACACCAATTTCATGGCCAGCCTTGGCAACGCCAGCATCCATTCCGCAGGTGCCTTCATTGATACCAATAGCAACAACATTGCCCTCAATCAGATCCTGAGTGACGACGCCAGCAATGGCACCCTGACAAAATCTGGGGCTGGCACGCTCTATCTGAATGGAGTCAATACCTATACCGGCATCACCCAAGTGAATGCCGGATCCCTTGGCGGCACCGGCACCATCCCCGGAGCATTGGTCATCGGCGCGAATGCCGACCTCAACCCCGGCGTCACCACCGGAGTGCTCAGCGCCGGATCCGTGGCATTCACCGGCCCATCCTCCACCCTCACCATCGAGGCCGCCGGGTCGGGTAATCAACTGGCCGTGACCAACCAGCTGGACCTCAGCAACGCCACCCTCGTGCTGAACGGCACCCCCACCTTGCCGGTGTATGTGATTGCCAGTTACGGGTCTCTCACCGGTACCTTCGTTGCCGCCACCTTGCCATCGGACTATTCCATTGACTATAACTACAATGGCAACCGTCAGATCGCTCTCGTTCGTCTGCTTAGCTCATACGAGGTCTGGATTGGCAGCTTCTTCCCAGGCGTCACCGATCCTGCCATCATTGGCGCTACCGCCGATCCCGATGGTGACGGCCAGTCGAATTTGCTCGAGTTCGCCCTCGGCGGTTCGCCTAACAGTTCATCCAACAATGCCAAGATCTTCAGTTTGATAGGCGACAGCAATGCGGATGGCCACAAGGAGTTGCTCATGACCATCGCGGTGCGCAGCGGCACACCGGCCTTCACCGGCAGCCCGTCGCCGAGCGCCAGCCATGACGGTGCCACTTACACCATTGAGGGTAGCAACACGCTGGATTCCTTCACGGCCACGGTCACGCCCGTTGCCACGGTGGTTCCGCCATCTCCTAACGAAACAGCACCGACCGGCTATGAATATCGCACCTTCAGTCTCGACGGTTCGAATGGCTTGCCTAGCACCGGCTTCCTGCGGGTCAAGGTAACTCCCTGATGCCATGGATAATCCGGTTCTAACCCGCTGAAACATCGCCGTTGGCATTTGAGTATCTCCAAGGCCATGAATGCCTTGCATCCTTCGACGAGCCTCTTGATCACAGGTCTCCTCCTGACAGCCTTGCCGCTGTTAGGAGGAGAAATCTATCTGCCGACGGATCTCGGCGAGGCCCGGACGCCTGAGACCCGGACGCTGAGCGCGGAGGAAGAAGCGCAGGCGATGGGACGCGACTGGCTGTTTCAGGCGATGGGCGAAGGGTTGTTGCAGCGCTCTGCCAAGGAGATTGGATGGACGCGGGAATTGGCGGCACGACTCGCCACCAAGACGCCTGCACCGGATTTCTCTGCCGAACTCCGGGATTTGGATGCTTTGGAAAAGCGACTGCCAGATGTAGCGGCCAAAGTGGCGGACGGGCAGCCGCCGATGTCGGCATGGGGAACCCATCCGACTGGCAAACCGAGCTCCGGCTGGATTTGGTATCCCGAAGGGAAACCGAGCGAAAACGCGCCCGCCGACACCCGG
>CAIQXC010000494.1 GCA_903875675.1 Akkermansiaceae bacterium | reverse complement strand
CAGATTTTGCGGGTCTCGATGTCGCGTGGACCGATCTCGATGCGGATCGGCACGCCTTTTTTGATCCATTCCCATTTTTTCACGCCGCCGCTCAGGTCGCGGGTGTCCACGATCACGCGGATCGGTTCGCCGCAATACATTTGATGGCGCAGGGTTTCGGCCAGTGCCTGGCAGGCGTCTAGCACCGCCTGTTTGCTGTCTTCCTTGGGGGTGATCGGGAGGATGACCACTTGCTGGGTAGCGACGCGCGGTGGCAGGATCAGCCCGTCGTCATCGGAGTGGGCCATGATGAGGGTGCCGATGAGGCGGGTGGAAACACCCCACGAGGTGGTGTGGACGTGTTGGACCTGGCCGTCTCGCCCGGCGAAGGCAATGTTTTGAGCCTTGGAAAAATTTTGTCCGAGGTAGTGTGAGGTACCGGCTTGGATCGCCTTGTTATCCTGGACCATGGCCTCGACGGTGAGAGTCATATCGGCGCCAGGGAAGCGTTCATTTTCGGTTTTTTCGCCGGCGACGACCGGGATGGCGAGGTGGTCGCGGAGGAATTCCTCGTAAAGCCGGTGGATCATCCGGGTTTCGATGATGGCCTCGTCGCGGGTTTCGTGGGCGGTGTGACCTTCCTGCCAGAGGAATTCGGCGGTGCGCAAAAACAGCCGGGGACGCATCTCCCAACGCATCACGTTCGCCCATTGGTTGATCAGCAGCGGCAGGTCGCGGTACGATTCAATCCAGCGCGCAAAGGCCGCCCCGATGATCGTCTCCGAGGTCGGCCGGATGACGTAGGGCTCGGCGAGTTCGCCCGTGGGAATGAGCTTGGTCTTGCCTGTGAGCGGATCCTTGCTCGCCTCAAGACGGTGATGGGTGACCACCGCACATTCCGTCGCAAACCCCTCGGCGTGCTCGGCTTCCTTTTCCAAATACGAGAGCGGGATGAGCAGCGGAAAATAGGCGTTCTGGTGGCCGGTGGCCTTGAAGCGGCGGTCGAGTTGCTGCTGGATGAGCTCCCAAATTCCGTAGCCCCATGGCTTGATGACCATGCAGCCACGGGTTTCCGAATTTTCGGCGAGGTCGGCTGCCTTGATGACTTGCTGATACCATTCAGGGAAGTCTTGGGCGCGGGTCGGGGTGATGGCGGTCTTTTCTGAGGACATGGTGGCTGAAGCCCATTCAAACCTCGAACCCGTCCGAAAACCACCAAAAATATCCGCTGAACCTTGAATTTCTCCCACCGAGCCCAATCGAGACGACTGCCCCAACGACCTAGCGAGGCTGCGCCTCAGACCCAAGACCGCTGCGCTCCAAGACAGAAGACCGCTGCGCTGCAAGACAGAAGACCGCTGCGCTGCAAGACAAGACAAAGAAGAGCCACTGGACTGCGCATCGGCGGTGCGAGCTCCTGAGTAACTTAAATGAACATGTTCATTTTCAAAGAGTTGAAAAAGCAGCTATTTTCCAATCCCTCCTGTCCTGCCCTGCCAAGCGTCCGTGTGAAGGAGCCAAGTTTTCCAGAACCGGATTGATTGACGATTTTGGAT
>CAIQXC010000493.1 GCA_903875675.1 Akkermansiaceae bacterium | reverse complement strand
CGAGTGATTACAATCAACCCATGTACGCGATCAAACGCACGCCTGAATTTGATGACTGGCTTTCCTGCCTGAAAGATGTATCGACGCGCATTCGTTTGGCAAAACGACTTGACAAGGCACAACGCGGCTTATTGGGTGACGTTGCCCATGTAGGAGAAGGCGTCCACGAAATGCGCGAATTCTTCGGCCCTGGCTGGCGCATGTATTACGTGGAGCGCCATGGTGTGTTGATCGTGATGCTTGGTGGAGGAAACAAGGCCACTCAACAAAGTGATATTGCCAGTGCAATTTCACAGTCCAAAACCATTGAGGAATAATTTACTATGACCAAGAAGATCAAAATTACCGATCTGCCAGACTTCGACATGGCTGAGCATCTAAAGTCGGACGAGGACATTGCCCAGTACTTGACGCTGGTACTGGAGGAGAACGATCCCGCGGAGCTAAGCCATGCACTTGGAACCATAGCCCGCGCACGAGGAATGACGGAGGTCGCGCGCGCATCCGGCTTGACGCGCGAGGCCTTATACAAGGCACTGCGCCCCAGCTCCCAGCCGCGCTTTGACACGATAGCTCGCGTGTGCACAGCATTGGGTGTCAAGCTTGTGGCTCAGGTGGCCCACGCCTGAAACGGACCACTCTTATCGCCTTATCGCCCAATCGCCAAATACTCAAACCCCAGCCCCCCGCACATGAACTGGGTCATAGAGGTTGCGGCAATCAAAGATCACCGGGTTTTAGAGCTTGGCCTTGAGGGTGTCAAAGTCGGGGCTGCGGAACTCGCGCCATTCGGTCACGATCACCAGCGCATCGGCGCCTTCCAGTGCACCGGTCTGGTTTTCGGCGAAGCTCAGGCGCGGCTCGTCGGGGAAGTAATGCTTGGCCTCCTTCATGGCAACCGGGTCTCCTATGAACCATAGTTGCATGGGTGATCATGCCCACCCATTAGCTAACGGCAACCCTCGCCAGACATTCATCGCACAGCAGCTTGGCCCGCTCGGCTGTGTCGGCATCCGCGCAAGCATGCAAATTGAAAATCTGTGTTGCCGCTACTTGTTCGTGAGTAACTGCGGCAAACGCTCATGTAAAGCCCACTCCACCGCATCCGCCTGCAGGGAATCACGCCGACGTTTTAGCGGGTCCCGATCCGGCTCCTTGGACATCCAGCGTTTGAAGCTGACGAACACCGCCGGGTGAATGGTGGTCAGCCTGGCCATGGTGCCGTTTTCCGCCACGACGATTTCAGAGAACTCCGGGGCGTTCACCAACTCGTCTGCCCGCTCGGCCTGAACCACCCAGAAGTCCTCCTCTGCATCACTCAGCCGGATCGGATGTGGATCTCCCTCCTTCGCCACCCTGCGAATGATGTCCACCTCAAAACCGTCTTTGTTGATGGCCGTGTATTTTTGGTCCTTATTGACCTGGAAGGTTTTGTCCACCTTTTGCAAAGCAGCCAGCATGGAAGGTGCGTCCTGAACCAGCTTTTGTGCGAAGGTCACCCGCATCCAATCCGGCATTCGCCAGGCGAGCCAGAATGGCAACAGCAATGGTTGGCATGCGCCCTACGCGCAGGGCT
>CAIQXC010000492.1 GCA_903875675.1 Akkermansiaceae bacterium | reverse complement strand
TGTTTGCCGGCGAGTTCGGCGAATCGTTCTTCTTCGCCCTTGTTTCCGAAAACCATCGCCACCTCCCAGCCCTCGCGTTGCCACTCGTTGAGTTGGCGGAAGAACCGCTCGCGGCGGGCTTCTTCCAAGATGAAATCACCGGCCTCGAAGGTGCCAAACGGACTGCCGAAGCACGCCAGCGAGAAGTCTTCCTCACGGTTGAATTCGGCCGCAGCCTCCAATATCCTCACGTCCGGCCGCACCATCTCCGCCGCAAACGAAATCATCAGATCGCCAGCCCGACGATAGTCACCCACCGTCGCTTCAACTGATGGCTCAGCTAACAACAAATCGGCCTCCGCCAATTTCGTGGTGGACGCCTGAGAATCGAGGTCGAACTCGCGGATGGATTCAAGCTCGGTGTCGAAAAATTCCAGGCGCAACGGTTTGGGTGCCTGCCAAGCGAACAAATCGACAATGCCGCCGCGCACTGCGAATTGGCCGCGTGCTGCCACGCTGGGGACCCGCTCGTAGCCATGATCCGTTAGGACGCGGGCCAGCTCAGCTGGATCGAGCTGCGACCCGGCAATCAGCGGCGTGCGGCTGGCACGCAGGGCGGCGGGGGAGGGGGCTTTGCCGGCAAACGCCTCGCTGCCGCAGATGACGGCGCAATGCTCGGCGCGGTGCTTCGGTGTTTCGGTGCATGAGGACGAATCAGCCGCTGGGCTATGCACCCCAGTCGAACACTGAGTTCTGATGCACTGGCTCTCACTTTTCAATCCGTCCCGCTTTTTGAGCATTGAGGCAGCGCATCCACAACATCATGCTTGAAAAGTAGGATGCCTGCCCGTAAGCAGGGCGGGAAACATGCCAGACGCGACCCTTCACACATCCGGACCGATTCTTGAGCGCCTAGGGGAGGTTCTGTACCGAGCTTTGTTGCCCAACGGCAAGCGGATATTGGCGCATTTGTCGAAGCGATTGACGGATGCAGCCGTCGTGTTTGAGCCGGGCCAGTGGGTGGTGATGGAACTCACCCCCTACGATTTCGATCAAGCACGTATCCTGAACGGGGTGGGGGATAGCGAGAAAGCAACAGGTTTGGGCCGTGGATCAGCGATCACGCCTTCTTGTTGAGCCGGCGGATTCATTGGCGATTCAGGGTCATCGGCGGTCATAGACACGCCTCTATCAATCCAACAAATTTCTAGCGAGGCTCCTGAGCTTGACGCCGATTTCAAGGGAATTGAACTTGCTCGGCTCCGTGGCGCTTTTGAGGTCGAACACTGAGTTCTGCAGATCGGGGAATTGACGACTATCCATTTCACAGAGCCATGGGTTCAGCCAATATCTGTCTGTCACCCCGCCGTCTTCACAACTCAGGCGTGGCTCTTGCGCCGACGCTTGCGGG
Source organism: Akkermansiaceae bacterium (assembly GCA_903875675.1). Lineage (GTDB taxonomy): Bacteria > Verrucomicrobiota > Verrucomicrobiia > Verrucomicrobiales > Akkermansiaceae > Luteolibacter. Next base: position 6,999 of record CAIQXC010000492.1, on the reverse strand, counting down.
CCAGTGGCACGGCCAGGCCGAGCCGTGTCCCATGGCCCGGCTGGCTGTCGATGGTAAGCGTGGCACCGAGAGCTTCGGCGCGTTGGCGCAAGGCGTGGAGCGTGGCGGGCCGTTGCAAGCGATCCGGGGCGATGCCAACGCCATCGTCCGTGATGGTCAGACGGAATTCGCCAGCCGCCACTTCGACCTGGACGTCCACCTGTGCCGCCCGGGCATGGCGTATGATATTGTGCAGGGCCTCGCGGAAAAATAGAAACAGGTGGCGGGTATCCTCTTCGGGCAACTCGACCTGCCATGCGGCCTCGTTGGCGGCGAAATGCCACTTGAGGGACTCGAGCATGATGGAACTGGTTTCTCGCAAGTGTTCGAGCGTGCCAATCCTGTGATCACCTTGGGGCCGCAATAACCAGACGATGTCGCGCACGGCACTGACCGTTTCGGCGGCGATGCGCTGGATGCGTTTCAGGTCGTCGGACGGGCCGGCGCGGCCCTCTGCGAGGTCGGCGAACATTTGGATGCTGCCGAGGTTGCTGCCGACCTCGTCGTGGAGGTCGCTGGCGATGCGTTCGCGCACCTTGAGTAGCTCCCGGTTGGCGTGAAGGCGATAGCGGATGGGTAAGGCGATAATCAAGAATGCGCCGACCAATCCGAGAACCGTCAAACCAGCCTGCCCGGCCCGTCGCCATTGGCTTACCAACAATTTTGCCTCGCTGCGCAGGTCGTGGCAGCGGGTCTCCAACTGCAGGCGCCTATCGAGTTGAATGAGCCACTCGCGGGTGGCCACCAGTCGGCCGTCAGGCCCAAAACCATCTGTCAGGGCTGCACTGCTCCAGTAAGTGCCACCGGTAGCAAACAGGTTAGGCATGCCATCGGGCGAACTGGCAACCTTTCCCAGCGCCAGATTTTTGTCACCAGCCAGGACTTCCACCTCACTCAGAGCGAAAAATGCCGGGTAACTCTCGAACGCTTTCCATAACTCGGTGGCTTCAATTCTAACATAACGACCGGGGCGGTTGGCGAAGGTAATCTGGACTGGATTGTGGCCGGGATTGGGGCCATCCCTCTCGGCCACGACCGCGCCCTTGGCGGTGCCCGCGAAGTCATTCGTCTCGCTCACTGAAATGCTCAATTTGCGGGGAAATCCGAAGCCACTGGGCAAATCCGAGGTTGGGCGCTTGGCAGGCACCAAGCGCACGCCATCCACGTCGAGCGTTTCGCCGAGGTCCACCGTCAGAGCGGCGGCTTCATGAGGGTTGCTGCGGCCTTGGGAGAGCCAGCCGATATTGCGGTGCTCGCCAACGGGGATCTCTGGCAAGCCCAGCGGCGTCTGCCCATCGACGAGAAAGGCGTTGTTCCAGTGCCAAGGGGCGGAGGGGGCCGTGCCCCCCTGACTGATAACCTCCGCGCCTGCGGCGACGTTGCGCTCGCCTTCGAAGGCCAATGCCTCGGCCCAAGCATGCACGAAATTCCCTTCGCCTTCGGTATCAGCAACCAACAGGTCTGCCGAGATTCTCAAGCCAGTGGCGGCCAGCGGCGGCGATACATGATAAACAAACGGGTGCCCATTTCGCACCGGATGCCCGCGTGCATTTCTTTCCTTTGCCACGCGGCCAATTGTGTTTCCCTTGGCATCGAGCAACTCGACGGTGAAAGCATCCGGCATTCCGTACCCGGCGTCCAACCCTTTCACGCCGTAGCGGCGTGCCGGCACGAGCGCCACCAGATCCACCAGGGCGGTGGCGGGCCAGTGCACTTCGACGGCAAAGCGCGAGCCCCAGGCAGGCAGCGCCTGGGTATGAATGCTGGCGAAGCCCCCGGTGCCGCCTTGATCGTCGATGGGAATGCGCGGCAATCCCTCCAACTCGGGTGCGATGGTGGCCAGCTCTTTGTCCATTTGCTCCAGACGGTCGGAAGCCGCCCGTGCCAAGCGTTCGTCCCAGCTGACGTCCGCCGCCGAGGCTTGCACCAGCAAGAGGGCCACGGCGAGTGACCGGAGAAGGAAGGCGGCAGATGGCGACATGGAAAATGGTGGGTGCATGGATGCCTGCGAGACCTTGGGAGAAAAGGGTCGGAACGTCCACCCCGGAATGATGAAAGGGGGCGGCAGCGATTCAGCGATTCAGCGGTTCGTCACGCGTGCCAAGTATTTGGCGACGGCGGCACGGATGACGTCCGCGACGTTTGCCTCAGGCCGTGCAAAGGGTGGTACAAACCATGGGAACGAGCCGAGCAGGTCGGTCACCACAGCCACTTCGCCGTCGCAGGTATCCTCGCCACTGCCGATGCCGATGGTTGGCACGGGGATTTGCCGGGTAATGAGGCGGGCGGTTGCGGCGACCACGGACTCCAGCACGATGGCGCAGACGCCGGCGGCCACCAGCGCCTCGGCGTCGGCAAGGAGTTGCGCGGCTTGGTCGGGGGTCTTGCCGGTTTTGTGGTATCCGCCTTCTTGGATCACGCTTTGCGGCAACATGCCAAGGTGGCCAACGACCGGAATACCCGCTGCGGTGATTGCACGGACTTGTGCCGCCTGGCGGGTGCCACCTTCGAGCTTCACCGCCTCGGCCCCGGCGGCCACCAAGCAGCGCGCCGTGGCCAGTGCCTGCGCCGGTGTGTCATACGTGGCGATCGGCAAATCCCCCAGCACCAAGGCCTGCGGGTTCGCCCGGGCCACCGCCGCAATGTGGTGCAGCATCTGTTCAAGGGTCACCTGGGTGGTGTCCGGCATCCCAAGCACCACCATTCCTAACGAATCTCCCACCAGCAGTACGTCCACTCCCGCCTCATCAAGCAGGCGTGCGGTGGGGTAATCGTAGGCGGTGAGAGCGGTTATCGGACGGCCGCCTTTGCGGCGGCGCAGGGATTCGGCTTTGTTGGTGGCAGTCACGGTGGCACGGCAAACCTAGCGCGAAAATCCGGCCCCGGCCACCCCCAAATCCGGCCGCCGATGAATTGTGCGCCATGCCTCTTGCGGGCAACAAAAAACCTCCGTGGGTGGCGGAGGTTTTTTTGTTAGCACATGGCGACCCGTAAGGGAGTCGAACCCTTCTTGCCAGAATGAAAATCTGGAGTCCTAACCGATAGACGAACGGGTCGTTGGTCGCGGTGCGGGCGGAAAGAAAGCGGATGAGTGGGCACTTGGCAAGGGAATTGTGCAAAAAAAATTCGAGTGGGATTTGTTTGGGGATGGAACGGGGCAAGATTTGTTAAATCACGGCTTGTCAAGCGTGCTGGAGATTTTAGGGTGGGCGCTGTCTTGCACTCGCGCAGCCGTCTGCGGTGCAGCAATATTATATACAATTTATGAATACCCCCCTGCTAGCTCAAGCCGCCAACGAGGCCCGAGGTCTCGCCATTGATGCCATTCATGCCTGTTCTTCCGGCCATCTCGGACTGCCGCTGGGCAGTGCGGAAATCGGGGCGGTGCTTTTTGGCCAAGCGCTGTGCTTCAACCCGGATGTACCCAAGTGGCTCAATCGCGACCGTTTCATCCTCTCGGCCGGTCATGGCTCGATGTTTTTGTACGGCTGGTTGCATCTGGCCGGCTACGCGGTGTCGCGCGAGGATGTGAAAAATTTCCGTCAGATGCATTCGATCACGCCGGGACATCCGGAATTTCGTGAGACTCCTGGGGTGGAAGCGACGACGGGTCCGCTTGGCCAGGGAGTGGGCAACGCGGTTGGCTACGCGCTCTCGGGCAAACGCGCCGCAGCGCGTTTCAACACGTCGGCACACACGATTTTCGACAATCACGTGATTTCATTGTTCGGTGATGGTTGCCTGCAGGAAGGGGTGGCGCGTGAGGCGATTGCCTTTGCCGGTCACCAAGGCCTGGACAATTTGATTTTAATCTATGATTCCAACGATGTGACGTTAGATGCGATGGCGGTGGTGACGCAGAGTGAGAATGCCGAGGCGTTTTTTATTTCGCAGGGTTGGGATGCGGTGACGGTGGACGGTCACGATTTGGCGGTGTTGGCGGTGGCGCTGGAAAAGGCCAAGGTCGATGACAACGGGCGCCCCAAGGTGATTATTGCCAAAACCGTCATTGCCAAGGGAATTTCAGAGGTGGCGGGCACTTCCAAAGGTCATGGTGAAGGGGGAGCCAAGTTCAGCGCATCGGCACGAGCCGGTCTTGGCTTGCCGCCGGATGAATTGTTCTATGTTTCGCCTGCCGTGCGGGAGTTTTTTGCAACCCGCAAGGTGGCGCTGCTCGAACAATTCGGTGTCTGGCAGGCGACCTTTGATGCTTGGGCCGAGGCCAATCCGGAGCTCGCAGAGGAACTCTCCCATGCCATAGGACAAGCCGTGCCGAGCGATCTGAGCGAGCTCATCCCGGCGTTTGCCGCCGATTACAAGGATGCTACCCGTGCAGCCGGCGGCGTGGTCATCAACGCAGTGGCCAAGGCCATGCCCTATTTATTAACGGGAAGTGCCGACCTGTACGGCTCCACCAAGAACTACATCACAGGTGGCGGGGATTTTTCCCGGCAGAACCGCTGCGGGCGCAACATCTGGTTCGGCATCCGCGAACATGCCATGGGCGCCATCTGCAACGGCATCGCCTACGACGGCTTGTTCCGCCCAAGCTGCGCCACTTTCCTGGTGTTCGCTGATTACCTGCGTGGTGCCATCCGCCTCGCGGCTCTCGCCGGCCTGCCCGTCACCTATATCTTTACACACGACTCCGTGGGCGTCGGCGAAGACGGTCCCACCCATCAACCGGTTGAAACCGTTAGCGGCCTGCGCGTCATCCCCAACCTCGATGTCATCCGCCCCGCCGATGCCGAGGAAACTGCCGGTGCATGGGTCGTGGCCATGCACCGATCCAACGCTCCAACAGCCCTGATTCTGACCCGCCAGACGCTGCCCCTGATGAACGAACTTTCGGTCGAGGTGCGCCGCGATGGCGTGCTGCGCGGCGGCTACATCGTCCGCCGGGAAAGCACCCCGCTCACTGCCATCCTGCTGAGCTGCGGATCCGAGCTCCAGCATGCGCTGGTCGCCGCCGCCCAACTCGGCAGCGGCGTGCGCGTCGTGTCCATGCCCTGCTTTGAGCGCTTCGACCGCCAGAGCCCCGATTACCGCGAAAGCATTTTGCCGCATGCCTGCACCAAGCGCGTCGCCATCGAGGCCGGTGTGAGTGGCTTGTGGTGGAAATACGTTGGCAGCGCCGGCAAGGTGTTAGGCATCGACCGTTTCGGCATCAGTGCTCCGGCCCATCTGGTGATGGAGGCGCTGGGAATGACCCCGCAGCATCTCATCGCCGCGGTTCGGGAGCTTGGATGAATCTTATCTGCCGGAATGCGCTTGCCGGTGCGATGAAATCCGGCCACGCTTGGACCATGACAATAAGGGTGCGGTACATGCTGGTGGTGGTGTCCGGTCTGGTGGGGGCGGCGGCGTTTCTGCCACTGGGCTGGTGGCCACTCATTCTGGTGGTGTGGCCGCTGTGGCTGGCGGCGTTGCGGGGGGCTGGAAGGCGCCACGGCAGGTATCTGGGCTTGGTTCAGGGGATCGTTTTCTACGGGGTGGGCTTGTCGTGGATGGACAGTATTTTCCAGCAAGCCGCGTGGGGGCTGTGGTTGATTCTGGCGCTGTTCAGCTGGCTGGTGGGGGCCATTATTGGCGAAGTGTCGGCAAGGCATCCACGGGCTTCATGGTTGGCGGTTTATGCAGCGTTGGTGGCCTCTGCGGTGGAGTTTGTGCGCTCTGAGTTATTTTTCCTTCGCTTCCCCTGGCAGACGAACGGACTTGGCCTCGGCCCGACCTGGCTCTCGCCGTGGATCGGCGTGTACGGGGCGGGTTTCCTGGTGTTGTTAGCGGGTGGCATGCTCATCTCCGGGCGAAAATACCAAACCCTTGCCGGGGCTGCACTGACCTTCACACTTCTCGCCTTGGGATGCTTCCGCCCGCCGTCGGTGACCGAAACCACGCCGCCCATTCCCGCCCTCGCGGTGCAAAGCGAAGGCTGTGACTTTTATTCCTACCACGAAATGACGGAGGCCCGGCCGTTTTCCAAGGGGATCATCCTGTGGCCGGAATACGCCGCGAGTTTTGACATCCAGAGCAACCCCAAAGCCTTTGGGATGGCCCTCGACCTCGTCCGGGAGCGCGACGCCACACTTATTTTTGGCACTGAGAAGGACCTCGGCGGCGATTCCCACTACAACCAAGCCCTCACCCTTGACGCCTCCGGGGTGATCGGCAGCCATTACAAAAACCACCCCGTGCCCTTCATGAGCGACGGCTTGAAGGGCCGCCTCGCCCTGCCCGTATCCACCCGCTTCGGAAAAATCGGCACACCCATCTGCTTTGATTGCGATTTCACCGAGTGCGTCCGCCGCATGACCGCCGCCGGTGCCGAGGCGTTCGCCGTGCCCAGCATGGATGCCGCCCGTTGGCCGGCTCGCCAGCACCTCCAACACGCCGAAATCTTCCGCCACCGCGCCCTGGAAAATAACCGCTGGATGCTCGTCTGCGCCACCTCCGGCCTCTCCCAACTGATCGACCCCCACGGCAATCGCATCGCCCAACTTCCCATGCTCAAGGACGGATGCCTCGAGACCACCCTCTTCCTCCGCAGCGACACCACTTTCTTCACCCGCGCCGGCTGGCTCTTCCCCTGGGCCGTCTGCGCTCTCGCCCTTATCACCACCCCTTTCGCCTTGCGAAAAATCCAATACCCCCAACCCACCATCTCAGCATAAGTTCGAGCCTTAACTGCCTGAACAAACCAACGACAGTGATGCTGGCAATTCTCGCTAGCGGAGTGTTGGTGGTCCGCCGGAAACGTTGATTCTCCCCTTTGACTCTTTATTTCTTTGTCCTTTTTCTTCGGGGAGGGACTGTATCTTCGGGGAGGGACCGTTTCTTCGGGGAGGGACCGTTTCTTCGGGGAGGGACCATTTCTTCGGGGATGGACCATTTCTTCGGGCAGGGACCGTATCTTCGGGGAGGGACCGTATCTTCGGGGAGGGACCGTTTCTTTGGGGAGGG
>CAIQXC010000491.1 GCA_903875675.1 Akkermansiaceae bacterium | reverse complement strand
GGGATGAATGTTAGAAAAAGGCTAGCAAGGTGAGGCATATCTTCCCGAATTGCATTTTCCCAAGGCCGCACAGAATTGACCACAGATTACACGGATTATTGGAGCTTCTCATCAGCATTGGCTCGGAATACTGTCGGACATATTCGTTATTCAAGGCAAGAAAACCACATCACTGAAAATGTTAAAGCCTGTGACTCAGTTTTAGTGATTGAAGATCGGCTTTCAATTGATTGGCCATCGATTTTGTGTAGATACGATGAATCTTCCCTTCATTCTGGAGGTTAATCAGTTTTCGCAGATCGTTGGCACGCTCCTTCCAGGTCACGCCATCGGTTACAAGTAGGAAAACGGTATCGTGGCGCTTTTCTTCAAGAATTTTGGCAACATCTCCTAGAACGTCAGATTGCTTGCTGCCCGTCGCGCCGTATGCCTTGCTTTCGATAAGAATCGTTGGATCATTGCTAGATGGTATGGCAAAATCCGCTTTTGCGCTACCCTGTCCCCTGGCACCTTTGAAACTACAGCGAACTGCGACTTGATCGGGCCCAAAGACGGATCTCACAATATCCTCGACGAAATCCTCCATCCCTCGTCCGCGGGTTTGGCCCTTGATCGCGCTCCCGCGCCCACCTTTGAGTCGTTCCACAAGCACATCAGACCAGATCAGCGGACGATTGACCGCCCCGTCCATTTTGGCGGTAAGGCCAAGCTTCATCAAGATTTCGACGTAGCTTAGCTTGTCCTTGCGATAACGTGTTACTCCCGTCCCTTTGTTGAATCCATCAGTCACGAACGATTCTTTAAGACTGAGTATGAATTCGTCCTTTGATTGATCCAGGAAAAGGCGGATCACCGTGAAGGCGGTATCAAAATCCGCGTCCAGCAAGTTCATAACGTCGCCAGCATCGTAATGCTCCTTCAATGGCAGCGACTGTATCATTTTGATTACTTCCTCCGCGTGAGCATCGAGCCAAGATGCTTCAATAGGAATCAGCGATGTGACAATTTCTTCGAATGTTTGGCGGGTGCGTTTCATGTGCCGATGATCAGATACTCTTGTACTACATTGCGCTTGGCAGCTTGATGCGTGCCAAAGTGGTAGCGGTGGGTCTTTTCCAGAACTTCAACTGAGCGTTTGTAACGCCCCATCAGCTTGCGGAGTGTTGCCAGGTCAGGGAATGCGTTCGATGAATAGGAGAGTACGAGCGTGGAATCGGCAAATTGCCCAAAGAGCCGATCAAAGGCATCAATCGCGGTGCTGCGGTACGAGAAAGGCGTGAAGGGTTTGACGATTTTGCGAACCTTGCTGGTCATCATGATTTCCTTGCCTTCCCAGTAACAGGCCAGACCTTCGAGAAAATGGTAGCGTTTGATGTAACAGTTATCATCCGCCAGGGGAACGTAAGGAGGGTCCATGTACACCAGATCGCTGCCCGTCTTCAACTCAGAAACATCCCCGCAGGTGCAAGAGTTGCGCTTGCCATTGCTGAATACCGCGGCGTTGTAGGACGCCACCTGCTCGATGAAGTGTTCCCGCAGGGTAAGTTGGAGGTCGCGGCGGCCATCTTGGTAGCGTCCGGGATCACTAACGGTGAAAAGTCCACGGGGTTGCCGTTTGATGGCTGAGCGCAGGATCGCGGCAAGGGCTACGGCACGCTTGAATGGCGAATCGATTTCACGGATGCCGGCCCAGAGGTCGTCGAGGAACGAAAGTTCGGCCGGGGTGTAGAAGATGCCGTCGAAGGTTCGGCGGATAAAGCATTCAGCGGGGGTCCGGGCCTTGGAGGTGAGCAGAAATTCCACATCGGCGGCATCCAGCTTTGTGGCGCTGTTGGCGACAGTTGCGGCGGTCAGGACGGAAGGAAATGCGAGAGAATCGTTTGCCCGGACCTGCTTGCCCATGGCCTTCAATAGGAAGGACACGACGCCTGAACCGGAAAAGGCATCCGTCGCGGTTTCGAAATCAAGATCCTGAAAGGTCTGGTGAATCCACGGAAGCAAACGGAACTTGCTGCCCATGTAGCGGAAGCGCGGGAAGAATTCGAGCGCCGGAGGAAGCACGGTCGTGTCGGGAATCAGCGGGATTTGCAGGTCTACCGGCGGTTTCATGGGGGAATCTACTCCATACTGTTCGAAAGAACAAATAAAGTTTGTGGGCATTTGGCGGGGCGTAGGATCGCAAATTCATGACCACGACCACCGCCCGTCGGGATCGTGGTCTGGGTCATGCCGGCAAGGGTGCAACAGGTCACGCCAGCGATCTTTGCGAATTCCCCGGCGAAGTCAAGAGAGGGCACGGCAGGCGATGGTTCATCTGGATCCTAGTTCCACAATGGTCCGCGGCGCTGAGGCTGGTAGATCGCAAGCGGGCGGGAGATTGGCGTGGCCCGGGCACTGCATTGGCGCAAGAGAGTTCGGCAGGATGCCGAACTCTGCCGGCGGGACGCCGGCGCTCCGTGCGTTGATGAAACCATGAAACCAACCAGTGAAAGTCTGAGTCCGTCAGGGACGTGGAACCGACGGGTAGCCAAGTGCTACTGCGGCGCAGCGATGCGTCGTGGGGAGCTGCACGAGGCGAAAGACCAGCCCCAAACGAAAGTGAACTCGATACGGCCAGGACGTCTGGCGAGCAGGCGGAGAGGAGGGATGCGCCCGCGAGGGTGGGTTCCGTGCGACGCCTGTGGCTACTGCCACACCCCCAGCAGCGACATCGCACGTTCCATGCTGACTGGG
>CAIQXC010000490.1 GCA_903875675.1 Akkermansiaceae bacterium | reverse complement strand
GATTGACGATTGACGCTTGTTGATTTTGGACCTCGGCGTGAGCTCAGTCGAACGATTTTTGAAATGAGCTTGGTTCGTGCTGAATCTCGTGTCCAAGCTCACATCAGAAATCAACGTTCATCAATCGGCAATTATCAATCGTTCGACTGACTCACGCCGAACTCCTCTTCACCTCTCGCCTGGTTTGAGGCTCCACCTTGCTATAATTTAAGTTACGGCCTGCTCCATACTCGCCCCGGGTTCCGAGCTTGTGTCTTCAAGTCTTGCGCCTTGGGTTTGAGGCGCAGCCTCGCTGGCATGAAAGACACCGCTTGGCCATCAAGTATTGGCTGTTCCACAAAATGCACACGACCACCCACACGTCCCGCCATCTTGGTATGATTGGCTGCCTGCTCGCCACTCTGATGTTAGCCTCCGCTGGCGCTGCTGTGGCCGCCGCCGTCATCAACGTGAATTACAGTGGCAACCCGAGCGCAAACATGCAGGGCGTCTGGTCTCACGACACGGCCGTGTGCGGCAGCGCCAGTCGGGTGGCTCCCTTGGCATACCTCGGCAATACTTGGAACGATTTTTCCAGCGCCACGGCAACCTCTGAGAAATTGCTGGATTCCGTTGGCAAGCCAACCGGAGTGGGGCTCATCACCACGATGGAGGGCGGGCTTTGGACCGACTGGAACGGTCTTGGTGGCGCACGCCTGCTGAAGTCACCGGTGGCATCGTCCTTCAAGGAATACAAACCGGCCTACACCCTCAGCGGGTTGACCCCGGCACACAGCTATGACATCTACATCGCCAGTTTGCACAACAACGACGGCGGTGCTCAGGATTTCAAGGTGGGTGCGGTCGAGAAGCATCTGGCCAATGGCGGCCGCAACCTGGATTGGACGGACGGCCAAAACTTCGCGCATCTTGCCGGTCTCAAGCCCGATGCCAGCGGCAAGCTGATCGTGGAAGGGAAGGGGGGCAGGTCATCATGAACGGCTTCCAGTTGGTGGATAATGAGGCTCCCACGCCCAAGAGTCCCGACAAAAATGTTTTCACCTTCAGTTTCGGGGATCTCGGCGAAGCGAGGATTTCCGGTACAGATATCTCTTTGGAAGTGCTCTGGGGTACTCCGGTAAACAAACTTGCACCCACCATCAAGATCGCCGAAAAGGCCACCGTCAAGCCAGCCCCAGGTAGTCCTAACGATTTTACAAAACCCGTGAGTTACACCGTTACCGCAGAGGATGGTTCAATCACGGTCTATCAGGTGGCTGTCACGGTTCTTCCCAAGAGTTCGGCCAAGGAGATCAGCGCCTGCACCTTCGGGGCTCTCGGGCGAGCTGACATTGACGGCGTTTCCATTCACATGGCCGTACCTGCCAGCCAGTCGTTGAAGACCCTCGCGCCGACCTTCACGCTGTCTCCATTCGCAACACTGCGTCCAGCTTCAGGCAGCGTCAATGACTTCACCCGTCCGGTCACCTACACGCTCACCGCGCAGGACGGCTCGACCAAGGTCTATCAGGTGGTGGCGCAGTCGTACGCAGCCTGGAGCCATGCCACCACACTTTCTATACTAACCACACCGCAGGGAGCCGACCTGTCGGCGACGGCTGCGGTGAGCGATTTTCCGATATTGCTGCGGCTCAATGCGGGTAGCTTCGACTTCAGTCAGGCCAAGCCTCATGGTGAGGACCTGCGGTTTTCCAGCACCGATGGAGCCAGGCTTTTCTACCAAATCGAACAATGGGATACGGCTGCGGCGACGGCGAGTATTTGGGTGAGGATTCCTTTGATCAAAGGCAATGCGGTGCAGCAGATCAACATGTATTGGGGCAAGGCGGATGCTGCGAGCGAATCCTGCGGAGCGCAGGTGTTTAGTGCGGCCAATGGCTATGCCTCGGTGCTGCACATGGACGAGGCACTCATCGATGAGGGCGGCTTGGTGACTCCGAAGAATGATGGTGGGACGAGCGTGGCAGCAGGGATGATTGGCAAGGGGCGGCACTTTGTTCCGGGCAAGGGCATTGCTTGCGGTGACCATATCAAGACCTATCCCTTCAGTGATCAGCCGTTTACTTCCGAGCTGTGGTTCCGGCCGGAACTCGCCGGTGCCACTCTCCTCAGTTGGGGTCGCTATGCCACTCGCTTCAACGGCTTCACAGGCGATGGCAATCTGGTGGATCTACAACTCAGATCACCCGCCGGCTTTGGCTGGGCCAGCGATGGTCCCGGCGGTGCCTCCGGCAAAACCATCCCGCTGATGGGCCAGTTTTCACTCTCAAGGCACCGGCGCAGTGGAATGGCCGCCATCCCATCGGGATTGTGCCTGACGTTGCCAATTCGCAAGCCATGGCGGCCAAGGGGGCAGGGGACTTGCATTGCAAGTGGAGTGTTAGCGGAGGCGCAGTGATTAAGGAAATTGCCCCCGGCAAGCTGATCCTCACCCGTTCGCAATACACCGGTCCGCTCACGGTGACTGCGGCGATTGATAATGGTGGAACCGCCACACGGGCCACAGCCACGATCCAGGTGACGGAACCGCAGAATGACCCCTGGTTGCAGCGCACACCGGGCAAGGATGAACAACCGGTGGACAAGCAGTTTTACGCCCGTGATGACAAGAATGAAGGCACTCTGTATTACAACGGAACCTTGGCCACTCCTGCCGAGTCCGTGTTTCTGAAACTTTATGCTGACGACAAGCTCGTCAAAACAGAATCACAGAAGCCCGGGGCAGACAATAGTTATGCATTTTCAGTGAAACTAACCCCCGGCCTGATCAAGTATAAAGTGGAATTCGGCACGAAATCCGCCTCCGCCGAGGCCGTGCTGCGCACCGTAAACAATCTCATCTGTGGCGACGCCTATCTTCTCAATGGTCAATCTAACACGGTTGCTGATAACAAAGCTGGCAAGCACGGCATGTTCACCAGTGAGTGGATCCGCAGTTTCGGCGGCATGGCCGGCGATACCAGTTGCGGCTGGGGCCATGCAGCAGCCTCCTCCGCTAGTGGCGACGCCTATCGGATCGGCTACTGGGGCGTGGCCCTGGCCGATCGCTTGGTGACCACCTATAAAATCCCCATCTGCATGATCAATGGCGCCGTGGGTGGCACCCGAATCGACCAACACCAGCGCAATGAAAGCAAACCGGAGGATGCCGAAACCATCTACGGCCGACTGCTGGCACGCGTCAAAGCCGCCAAGTTAACCCATGGCATCCGCGGCGTGTTGTGGCACCAAGGCGAGAATAACAGCGGCGCGGCAGCTCCTACAGGCGACTGGGACTACCGGTCCTATCAGGATTACTTCGTTCAATTGTCGGCAGCCTGGAAGCAGGATTTTCCCAATATCCGCAATTATTATGTCTATCAAGTTTGGCCGCTGCCCTGCAGCATGGGCCCCAAGGGTGCCGGCATCCGCGAGGCGCAGCGTACCCTGCCGAGGCTCTATTCCAACTTGAGCGTTATGTCCACAATCGGCATCGTCAACAGCTTCAATGGCAGGGGACTTTGCCATTTCGACTGGGATGGATACGAACAATTTGTCACCCTGATGGGCCCGCTGCTGGAACGAGACCACTACGGGGCGGTTCCAACCAAACCCATCACCGCACCCGACTTGAAAAAAGCTTGGTTCACCACGCCCCAGCAAAATGAAATTGCCCTGGAATTTGGTCAGGACATGGCATTCGATCCCCTCAATGCAATCAACATCTATCTGGATGGAGCGAAGGGACAGGTCAAATCCGGCAGCGCCAGCGGCAAGCTCATCAAACTGCAACTTAGCGCCCCATCCAAGGCCAAGACCATCGACTATCTCGCCGACAACGACTGGGATGGTTCCCGCGATAGCCTGCTATTGGGAACCAACGGCATTGCTGCACTTACCTTCAGCGAGGTGCCGATCAGTCAGGCCAATACCCCGTCGTCGGCTCCCTGAGCTGATCCGTGGCTGTTTGCTAATTTCCTGCGGGCCCAGGTTGTCAGAAGGTGAGGGAGCCATGAGTTGCGCAGGCATGGAGTGCGTGTGGCAAGCGAAGCGCGACACCGCTTTGCCTAGACCGCGAGTGCCGCGGCGTTCCTAACAGCGCCAAACTATCTAGCGGATAGACATCTCTCCAACTTCACAGCTTGTCAATGTCACGGCGGCGGTTTACGCTTCGCCTGTGGAAACTGCATCATCCTCCGAGCCGTCGTGGCGTGTGTTGTTGGCCTCAGCCGTGGGCTGCGGGCTGTGTGTATTGTTGGGGATCTATTTTGACAGGATTCCTGAATTGCATAATTTGTCGCACGCTTGTTACGCCACGGCATTTTTGCTAGGGGGGTGGGATGCGGCGGTCGATACCTTGGACCGGATGAAACGATTTCATCTGGATATTCACTTTTTAATGTTGGCCGTGGCGATCGGGGCGGCGGCGATTGGTGCTTGGTGGGAAGGGGGGGCATTGTTATTTTTATTTTCGCTGAGTAATGCGCTTGAGGGCTTGGCGTTGGCACGCACGGAGCGGGAAATTCGCAGTCTTTTCCACGATGCGCCCAAGACAGCCACGCTGGTGGCCGCCGATGGCAGCGAACGTGAGGTGCATGCCGATGGCCTGATGGCGAGTCAGACCATCCGGATCCTGCCCGACCACCAATTTCCGGTCGATGCACGGGTACTCAGTGGTCAATCCGCGGCGGATGAATCGTCGCTGACGGGGGAATCCGTGCCGGTGGAAAAGCAACCCGGCGATACCGTGTTCAGCGGCACGCTCAACACTTACGGCCCGTTGCTTGCTGAAGTGTTGCGGCCGCCATCGGAAAGTGCCCATGCCCGTATCATCCGTCTCATCCGCGATGCTCAGGCCAGCAAGGCCCCGTCGCAACGCTTCACCGACCGCTTCGGCACCGGCTACACCATCAGCCTGCTGGCCCTCACGATCGTGATGTTTTTCGTCTGGCACTACGGCGACGGGCGGCCCGCCTTCAACTCAACGGAAACCACCCGCTCCGCGTTTTATCGGGCGATGACCTTGCTGGTGGTGTGTTCGCCGTGTGCGCTAGTCATTTCCATCCCCTCTGCCGTGCTAACCGGCATTGCCGCTGGCGCACGCCGAGGAATCTTGTTCCGTGGCGGCATCGCTTTGGAAAACCTCGCCACCATCCAGCGGCTCGCCATGGATAAAACCGGAACTCTAACCAAAGGTGAGCTCGGCCTTGTTGCAATCGACTCGTCCGAGCCCGGTGACGACGACGAGGTATTGGGGTTGGCTGCGGCGCTCTCGCGGCAATCGAAGCACCCGGTGTCGCGTGCCATTGCCAATGCCTACCTGCTCAGTCACGGTCACGATGCACCGGCGGCCACCACACTCACATCGCTGCCTGGCCAAGGCCTGCGGGGCGAGGTGAATGGCGAGATGACGGTCTTGGGTCGACGTTCGTTGTTTCCGGGGCATGCATGGATTGAGGGGTTGCCGGATCCGGCTCCTGGCCTGACTGAGGTGCTGGTTGCCTCGCCTACGCGGGCGGGTCGGATCCTGTTTCGCGATGCGCTTCGGCCTGAAGCTGCCATGCTTATCGACCAACTCCACGACCAGAACATCCGCGTCACCATGCTCACTGGCGACCGCCCCCAGGCCGCTGAAATCGTCTCCCGGGAACTGCATCTGGACGATACCCAAGCCGGTCTGACGCCCGAAGGGAAAGTCGCCGCCATTCAGGCGTGGCGGGCCGCTGGCGAGAGAGTCGCGATGGTCGGCGATGGGGTCAATGACGCGCCAAGCTTGGCGGCCGCGGATGTGTCTATCGGCATGG
>CAIQXC010000489.1 GCA_903875675.1 Akkermansiaceae bacterium | reverse complement strand
TCCGTCTCCCCGGCCTCCGGCACCATTCCGGTCCCGAGCTTCGCCACCACCAACCCGCGCAACTACACCGTCACCGCCGCCGACGGCGTCACTCAAAAGGTCTATTCCGTCACCGCGTTCACGCCGGTCCATGTCCTGGCAGGCGGCGACGCCGGCGAGGGTTTCGCGCCGCGCAGTGCGGTCCATGCCGCGGTGAGTTTCAACCAGAGCGGCGTGGGTCCGGTCCAGGGCGTGACCTTCGACACCAACGCGAGTACCGTCACCCTGACTGGACAGGATGCCGGGACCGGCGGCGGCGGCGCGGACTTCACCGAGACCACGACAAACGACACGAACCTGGGCCAGGTGTTTGCCGCAGGGTACTACACGTCCGGCACGATGACGGCCACCGTCACCGGGCTGACCGAGGGACGGGAATACCAGGTGGATTCATTCATCGGCGCTCTCGGCGCCGCGGATTGGCCGGACAGCAACGGCCGCTATGAAACCGTGCAGGTCTTCGCGGCGGACGGCATCACCCCGCTGGCCGGGCCTGCCTCGTTCTTCCTCACCCCCTCCCACGCCGGCAATACCAATGGCGACCTCTCCCCCGCCTTTGACATCCGGCAAACATTTACCGCAACCAGTGACACGGTCCGGATCCATTATTCCAGCCCGACCTACCCGCTGGTGAGTGGCATCGCCGTCACCTACACGCCGGGCAGCACGGTCGGTCATTACGCCACCTGGGCCGCCGCCAATGGTGGCAGCGCCGATCCGACCGCGGATTCCAACCACAACGGCGTCCCCGACGGCGTCGAGTTTTTCATGGGCGGCACGGCTGCCAGTCCCGCCACGTTGCCCCCCTTGGTGGACAATGCAGGCACCTGGACCTGGACCATCCCGTATGACCCGATCGCCGTGGCCAGCTACTTGTTCCAATCCTCCGACGACCTGACGCTTTGGTCTGACGCCGCCCCGGGCGACATCCAGGTTCTAGCAACTCCTGACCGGATCCAGTTCACCCTGCCAAGCGGCGCGGCGAAGAAATTCTGCCGCCTGCTGGTCACACCCACGCCATGAGGAAACGCCGGGATGGGATATCGATATAGAATGGAGAATGTGGTTGATCGGTCTCCCGACCTTCCATGGTTCAGACTGATTTTCACAACATGTGATGATTTTCGGAGTTAATGGGTTTTTCTCCGGATCCCCGCGGGGTCGCCGATCAGAGATCGGCGGCCCCGCATTTCATCATCTGCAGACAATATTTTTTTCAAATGATTCGACCTACCACCTGGCTTGCCGCAAGCCGGGTCATCCGCCCGACCTTTCTCTCGCTGGCCACCTGGTGGCTGGCGGGACCTATGGCAGTCGCAGCGGACCTCCGACCTGTCGCTATGCGCTGCGAGTACCAGCAAGACCCGCTCGGCATCGATACCCCCGCGCCGCGGCTGTCGTGGGCGCTGGAGCCCGCCCCCGGTGCGCCGCGAGGGCTCTCTCAATCCGCCTACCGGTTGCTGGTGGCGAGCACCCCGGAGAAACTCGCCGCCGACCAGGGCGACTTGTGGGACAGCGGCAAAATCTCCTCCGGCGAGCAGTCGCACGTTGCCTATGCCGGCTCTGGCTTGACCTCGCGCCAGCGCTGCCATTGGAAGGTGCAGGCATGGGACCAACGCGGCGAGGCGTCCGGTTGGAGTGCTCCCGCGATGTGGTCGATGGGGCTGTTGGACTCTGCGGATTGGCAGGCCGAATGGATCGCCGCGACGGATCAGTTGGCCGCAAGCGCGGGAGAAGTGCTTGGCTACCATGCCCTCGAAGCCACCACCGCGGATGAAATCAAGTGGGTGCAAGTCGATCTCGGCAGCGAACGCGCGGTTGACGAGGTGAGGCTCAGTCCGCCGACACCGCTGGGCTTTGAGCGGATCACAGGCTTTGGTTTCCCGGTGCGGTTCCGCATTG
>CAIQXC010000488.1 GCA_903875675.1 Akkermansiaceae bacterium | reverse complement strand
GCCAGTCAGGCGGCAGCCAAACCGCTGAAAGTCTATATCCTGGCCGGGCAGTCGAACATGCAGGGGAACGTGAACCTATCGACGTTCGGTTCGATGGCTGATGATCCGAAGACGGCACCCATCCTCAAGGACATGCGCGGCACCGACGGCAAACCCGTCGTGTGCCAGAAGGTCTGGATCTCATCCATCGGCTGCGCCGGCGACGAAACAACCGAGCAGACGGGCAAAGTGACGGTAGGATTTGGTCCCTCAAAAGAGCAGTTCGGCCCGGAATTCACGTTTGGCATTTACATGGAGAAGGCGCTTAACGAACCGATCCTGATCATCAAAACCGCCTGGGGTGGCAAGAGTCTGATGACCGATTTCCGTCCGCCCAGCGCCGGAAAACGGGTGTTCAATGATTTCATCAAGGAGCAGTGGAAGAATCGCTTCAAACTCGATGTCGAAGAGGAGGCAGCCAAGAACAATGAGCGTTGCTTCGTGACCTACCATCTCATGATAGAGCATATCCGAAAAGTGCTGGCGGGCGTCGGCCGGGTAGTGCCGGAGTATGATCCAAAGCAAGGCTACGAGTTGGCCGGTTTCGTTTGGTTCCAAGGGTTTAACGACATGGTTGACGATTGGTCGTATCGCGACAGGGATCAGCCCGGCGGTTATGGCGAATACGGCCAACTGCTGGCAATGTTCATCCGCGATGTGCGCAAGGATCTGAATGCGCCGAAACTGCCCTTCGTGATTGGTGTCATGGGGATTGATGGCATGAAGGATGTGAAGCCGCACATGGCAAACTTCCGCTTGGCCATGGCCGCGCCGGCGTCGCTTCCCGAGTTCAAGGGCAACGTGGTGGCGGTGCAGACGGCACCCTTCTGGGACGACGATCTGGCCGCACTTCAAGCGCGGGCGGAAAAGAGTGAGAAACTCACGGCAGAGGAGGAGAAGCGTCTAAAGGCCGGAGTCTCCAACCAAGCCTACCACTATCTCGGTGCCGCCAAAATCATGGCACCGATTGGCAAGGCCTTTGCCGAGGCCATGGTGAATCTCCAGAAGAACCAACCGAAGAACCCATGAGGCATTCCAGGAAACGTGTGATGAGGGTCGTTAGCGCCCTTTGTTTGCTCATCGGATCCACCGGTTCACTGCAAGCCGCCTCGCTTTCCGGCACCAGTCCGGCGGCCATTGCCAAATCAGGCACTGCCTGGAAGCTTGAAAACGACGCTCTCAAGTCGGTCGTGTCATTTGCGAATGGCCGGATCGACATGACGAGCTTCTATAACAAAGCGGCCGAGACCGAGTATCTGACCGGCCCCGGAAGCCGCTGCCTTTTCAGCTACGATGTCAACGGATCGGCCATCGCGGCGAACGACGGCGGATGGTCGTTCATCTCCGATACGATTAGTGACATTTCGCTCTACGGCAAGAGCTGGGGCAAACAGCTATCGATCGTCATTTCCCGCACGACTCCGGTGAATATCCGCATCAAACTTGTATTCGAGATCTATCACGGACCCGCGGGGCTTCGTTACTCCACGTTTCTGAAAAACAACTCGGACGCCGAGCAGACCGTGCGCTCATCGGACATCATCGCCCTGAATTTTCCCAATGCCGCTCACACGACCTGGTGGGTTTCGTCCGCGATGAACTGGCAGACCAACACCGGCTCGCCCGGCCAGCCGGCCCGCTGCTGTTTCGTGCGTTACGACACGGGCGACGGATGGTCGATCAACCCCGAAAACAACAGATGCACCTCGCTTACTCCCGGGGGCTACAAAGGGGACGACGCGCACCCGTTCCTCCACATCAACGCCTGGAAGGAGATCGATAACGTCAAGGTTTACACCGACACGCAGGCGGTGCAGTTGGTGCTGTTTCCGAGGGAGGAGATGGAATACTTCGCCACGAACCTGGAGGTGTTCAAAGGCGACAAATGGGATGCACGCATTGCCGTTGCCGAGCATTTGCGCCAGCGCTTCAAATTCATATCGCCCCGCGTTTATTCGTTAAACGACTGGGATTGGTTTTCATCGGGGTGCCGGACCGACAGCTATTATCGCGACACGGTGACACCGATCGCCGTGGCCGCGGGATTCGATGAAATCCACGTGGACGACCAGTGGAACGGCAAAGGCACGACTTTCGTCATGGATGAGGTGACGCCGCTTGACTCGTTTACCAAGGATCTGCCCGCACTCGCCTCCTACATCGAGTCAAAGGGGTTGAAGCTCGGGCTCTGGTTCTCGCCGACGGGTGGCGGCTGGGGTGGAGGACGCGACATCGCCGATCCGGCGCAAATCGCCATCAAGCAGCGCCAGTTCGAGGACACGCTTGTCGGCAAATACAAGGCGAACTGGACGCAACTCGACCTTGGCATATTGTGGAAGAACGCCGAGGTGACCCCCTACAGCCATCCGAGCGATAATGTGTATCGCAAGTCGGTCAACCTGCGCAACTACTGCAATTACTTCGCCCACAAGTATCCGGGCATCATGATGCAGCCGACCTGCGAGGTTGATAACGGCGATCCGAATAACAAGACGTTCAGCCTGCATGCCTTCCCTGACAACGGTGCCTGCGCCCATGCCCCGTTCGATGTCAGAACCACCTTCAACACCATCGGTATCTTTCCGCTGGAAGGGGAGTTCAAAGGCTTCAACAATGCCTGGAAGACCCATACCGACTGGCTCTACGAATCGCTCATGGTGCGCCATAACAGTTATTACCAGAGCCTGGACGGGTTCACCACCGCCATCCAGCAGCAGTTCAGGCGCTTCAACGACTGGCGCAAGAACCCGCGCATCCAGCCGGTGCTCAACGAACTCCTGCGGCCGGTTTACTCCGGACCGGATGACAACAACGGCGGACCCTTCAGCTGGATGTACGTCGATAGGTCCAAATCAAAGGCCATCGTCATCGGGCTCGGGGATATCAACACGAGCACGCCGTCCATCACCGCTCCGCTGCGCTGGCTGGATCCGGCGAAGACGTATCTGATCGAAGACATCACGCTGCTTGACAACGGGACATGGAGTTATGCCTTCAAAGGGAAAGCCATTGGCGCGCAGCTTGCCGCGCCCGGTCTGCCCATCGCGCTCTCCGAGGCACCATCCCGCGCCAAGGCCTACTGGTTGCAGGAACTTGCTCCGGCCCCACTACAGGTGCTCTATGCCGACGCCGCGGTCTCGGCCTATGCCGAAAGCCGGGCCGGAAATACGCTCAAGGTCGATCTGAAAGGGAACCCCGGCGCTTCCGCGACGGTGATCTGTTACAAAACGGTGGCAAACGCGACCGAATCGAAATCCGTCACCCTCGATGCGTCAGGCTGCGGAGCAGTGGCCTTCACCGAATAAAAATAGTAAAACAATGAAAGAACAAAGTGTGAGGTGGATGATGATCGCGGGAGTTGCCGGGCTGCTGGCCGGAACCGTCAGCCAGGCGGCAGCCAAGCCGCTTAAAGTCTATATCCTGGCCGGGCAGTCGAACATGCAGGGGCATGTGAACATATCGACATTCGATTCTATGGCCGGTGATCCCAGGACGGCGCCCATCCTCAAGGAAATGCGAGGTCCCGACGGCAAGCCGCGGGTATGCCAGAAGGTCTGGATTTCGTCCATCGGCTGCGCCGGTGAGGATACGACGGAGCAGAAAAGCCTGCAGGGCACGGGCTTTGGCGCGTCGCCTGCGGAGATCGGTCCGGAGTTCACGTTTGGCATCTACATGGAGAAGTCGCTCAACGAACCCGTCCTGATTATCAAAACCTCCTGGGGCGGCAAGAGTCTGCACACGGATTATCTCGGTGCCGCCAAAATGATGGCACCCATCGGCAAGGCATTTGCCGACGCAGTGGTGAAGCTGAAAAAAAACGAACAGAAATATCTATGAAACATTCCAATACACGTATGACGATAGTTGTTAGAAAAATTTGTATGCTCATCGGATTTACCGGCACACTCTCCGCAGCGGTGCCGGCACCCGTGCCACCGGATTTTACCCAGGCCGGCAAGAAGGACGACAGCCATGATTGGTTGTTAGGTCCGACCGGAGCACGCGGCTGGATGTTTTTCCGGCACGATGATCAGACCGCCGCGGCCCGGCAGATTCTGATCACAGCAGTCGATGCGGGATCGCCGGCGGACGGCAACTTGCGTGTCAACGATGTGATTCTGGGCGTGGACGACAAGCCGTTTGCGGACGACGCCCGCAAGTCCCTTGGCCATGCCATCACGGCGGCCGAGGAAAAGACCGGCATGCTGCGGCTGACCTGCTGGCGCGAAGGGAAGGCCGCCAACGTGGATCTGAAGTTACCCGTGCTCGGCACCTACAGTGATACCGCGCCCTATGGTTGCCCGAAGTCCAAGGCGATTTTCGAGCAAGGCTGCCGCATCATTGGGAAAAAAGGCCTGAAAAACGTCGATATAGCGATGGACTTCAACGCGCTGGCACTGTTGGCCAGCGGCAACAAAGAGTATCGCCCCATGTTGGCCGACTATGCCAAGAAAGTCGCGGGATCCATGCGGCAGGGCATGGGCTGCTGGGACCAGGCGTATGGGAATTTGTTTTTGGCAGAATATGTGCTGGCCACCGGCGACAAGCCGATGCTCGAGGAACTCAAACGCATATCGTTAGAAGCAGCGAATGCCCAGTGCATGAACGGGATGTGGGGGCATAATCCTCCCCTGCCTGACGGCCATTCGGAAGGCTACGGAGGCATGAACCAGGTCGGCCTGCCCATGACCCTCTCGCTGGTGTTGGCACGCAATGCAGGCGTGACTGATCCCGCAGTGAACAAGGCCATCGACAAGTCGGTCCGCTTGTTGCGCTGGTTTGTCAACAAAGGCGCCATTCCATACGGGGATCATCAGCCATGGTCTTCCCATGAGGACAACGGAAAATGTTCCAGCGCCGCAGTGTTGTTTGACCTGCTAGCTGATCGCGAGGCGGCGGCATTTTTCTCGCGGATGGCCGTGGCAGCTTATGACGAGCGGGAACACGGACACTGCGGCAATTTCTGGAACATGCTGTGGGCCCTGCCCGGCGCATCCCGCAGTGGTCCCTTGGCCACGGGTGCCTATCTGAAGGAACAAGGCTGGTACTATGAACTGGCCCGCAACTGGAATGGCGGCTTTGTCTATCAGCAAATAGAAAAGGGTGATGAGAATCACAACTATACGGATTGGGATCTAACCGGTGCCTACCTCTTGTCCTACGGGCTGCCGCTCAAGAGCCTCTATGTGATGGGCAAAAAGCCATGTGTGGTGCCACCGCTGAAAGCCGATGAGGTCGGTGAGGTCATAGCCGCCGGGCGTGACTGCTATCCCGTTGGGGATAACAACGGCTATTACAAGCGAACGACCTCCGACCTGATGGCCGGTTTGTCAAGCTGGTCGCCGGCAATGCGGAAACGCTCGGCCGAAGCTTTGGCCAAACGCGAGGGGGATTTCCTGCCGACGCTTCAGAAGATGCTGGCCGGCTCCGACCAATACGGTCGTTACGGTGCGTGCGAAGCATTGGGTTGCCTGGGAGCGCGTGCCGACGCGGCTGAGCCACAGTTGCTAGCCCTGCTGAAAGATCCTGACCCGTGGGTGCAAAGCCTGGCTTGCAATGCCATTGCGCAGCTCGGTCCCGATGCACGCAAAGCCAGCGAGAACGAATTGCTGATGCTGGCGGCTCGCAAAAATCCGGCCGATCCTCGAGGGATGGCACACCGCGCCGTCGCCAAAGCGCTGTTCGAGCCATTCCCCGGCACCCGCACACCGACGGTCCTGAACCATTCGCTTGATGGGGTTGACCGGCGCTTGCTCTACCCCGCCATGTGTTCCCTTTTGCAGAACGACGACAGTGTCCCGCGCGGGGCATTGGGGCCCTATCTGTCGAAATTGACCGACAGCGATCTGGCGGTCATGTTACCTGCCATTGTCAAGGCGGTTGAAGTCATGTCGCCCAGCGACGAGATGTGGGGCGACGATATTCGCATAGCTGGCCTGGATCTTCTCTCGAGTCGGCACATCCGCGAGGGCATGGACCTGTGTGTTTCGACCCTCGATTTCCGCTGGGGGCTGCAGTGGGAAAAGCGGATGGAATATCTCAAGCGCTACGGTTCTCTCGCGAAAAGTGTCCTGCCTCAGTTGAGGAAAAAACGCCCGGACAAATCGCCGGACGGCGCGATGAAATTTGACAAGTACATCGCCGAAATCGAATCGAAAACGGATGCGCCTACGCTGGTGAGCCTGAAGGATTTCATCGCTCGTGCATCCGTGAGTGAGGATTCTCAACATAACAACAAGAAAGAAACACCATGACAAAAATAAGACAAAGTATGAAATATACGATAATCGCGCTCGTCGCTAGCTTGGTGTCGGGGACTGCCAGCCAGGCGGCACCCAAGCCGCTCAAAGTCTATATCCTAGCCGGGCAGTCGAACATGCAGGGGCATGTGAACGTCTCGACGTTCGATTCTTTAGCCGGTGATCCCAAGACGGTGCCCATCCTCAAGGAAATGCGCGGGGCCGATGGCAAGCCGCGCATTTGCCAGAAGGTATGGATTTCGTCCATCGGTTGTGCCGGTGACGACACGACCGAGCAGAAAGGGCTGTTGACCACAGGCTTTGGCGCGTCGCCTGCGGAGATCGGTCCGGAGTTCACGTTCGGCATCTACATGGAGAAGCTGCTCAACGAACCCATCCTGATTATCAAAACATCCTGGGGCGGCAAGAGCCTGCACACGGATTTCCGTCCGCCCGGTTCAGGACCCTACGTGTGGAGTGACTTCGAGTCGAATCAGTACAAGGATCGGGCAGCCGACCTGGAAAAGGACAAGGCCGGCAGGATCAAAGCCACCGGAGTGGCCTACCGCGATATGCTAGCGCATGTAAAAAAAGCGTTAGGTGATATCAAGCGGGTGGTGCCGGAGTACGATCCGAAGCAAGGTTACGAACTGGCTGGTTTCGTTTGGTTCCAGGGGTTCAACGATCTGGTTTCCGGCTGGACGTATGACAAAGGCAACCAACCCGGCGGTTACGACCTGTATGCGCAACTGCTGGCGCAGTTCATCCGCGATGTGCGCAAGGATCTCTCGGTGCCGAAGCTGCCCTTCGTGATTGGAGTTATCGGAATTGGCGGAGAAAAGGCTGACAAGAAGCCGGGCAACATGCAGTACTTCCGCCAGGCCATGGCCGCACCGGCGGCGCTTCCCGAGTTCATGGGCCATGTGGTGGCGGTGCCGACGGCTCCCTTTTGGGATGATGAATTGGAAGCGCTGCAAGGACGGGTGGACGCATGCTGGCCGAAGGTGGATGCGACAGTTGCCGCAGAGAAGAACGATTCATGGGAGAATAAAATGAAGCACATGGCTGAGAACTTCACGCCGGCCGAATGGAAACGCCTGCAAACCGGCACATCTAACCAGGCCTATCACTATCTCGGTGCCGCCAAGATCATGGCACCGATCGGCAAGGCTTTAGCCGAGGCAATGGTGAAGGCGCAGGAGACTCGGCCACAGGCGAAACAATGAAACGTTTGAAGACACGAGTCGTGAACATCCTGGCCTATTTGACAAATAGGTCTGCGATGTTTGTGAACCGTGGTCCAAATAGGGAATGTCGGATTCAGGGGGCCGCGAATGTCGCAGGAAGCGGATCGCATGGAAAATGTCAGTCTGGCATGCCTCGATCTGCCATAGGACCAAGCGTTCTGTTATTTCTGTGTTCCGCCATGCGGGTGTTGGCCGACCAAGCGCCGATTGATGCGGACATCATTTTCGCCGAGCGCAACCCCGGGGAGAAGGGGGGGCATTACTATTCGAATTTCGGCTACGCGTGCACCGATACCCATGAATGGCTGTATGGCGAAGATGGCGCTCGGCTCAGCCGGCTCAATACTCAAACCGGCCAGCTCACGGTGTTGCTGGAGGATTCCCGCGGCGGCATCCGCGACCCGCAGGTCAGTTATGATGCGAAACGGATTTTGTTTTCATACAGGAAAGGCGGAACTCACCACTTCAACCTCTGTGAGATCCACGCCGACGGCACCGGCCTGCGCCAGATCACCACTGGCGATTGGGACGACGTCGAACCTTGTTACCTGCCGGATGGCGGGATTGCATTTTGTTCCAGCCGTTGCAACCGCTATGTGATGTGCTGGTATGCCGCAGTGGCGGTGATGTTCCGGTGCGAAGCGGACGGGAGTGCGATGCGGATGTTGTCGTCGAATTCAGTCACCGAGAACACGCCGACAATCCTGCCGGACGGGCGCATTCTCTACACCCGCTGGGAGTATGTGAACCGCGATGCCATATCGTTCCATCACTTGTGGACGATGAATCCCGACGGCACGGAGCAACAGGTATATTTCGGCAATGAGACGCCCGGCGAGGTGTTCATTGATGCGCAGCCGATCCCACAAAGCCGGGATGTGGTGTTCATTGATGCCGGTTATCACGGCACGCCCGAACATGCCGGCCAAGTGATGATCGTGTCGGGGTTGAGTGGACCGAACGCCACCACAATGGTGAAGGCCATCACGTCGCAAGGTGGTTTCCGCGATCCCTATCCGGTATCCCCGCACAGGTTCCTGGTTGCACGCGAAAATTCGATCCTCCTGCTCGATGATGCCGGCACGACGACGCCCCTCTACACGGGTCGGCAGATGGTTCACGAACCTCGGTTGCTGAAACCACGCGTCCGTGAACCCATCGTCCCTTCGCGTGTGGATTTGTCTAAGAACAGCGCAACACTCTTCGTGGCCGACGTGTACCAAGGCAGGAACATGGACGGCATCAAACGCGGTGATATTAAGAAACTACTGGTCCTCGAAGACCTGCCGAAACCCGCCAACTACCACGGCGGCGGCTCGACCCCCATCGCCCACGGCGGCACATGGTCGCTCAAGCGCATCCTCGGCACCGTGCCAGTAGCCGACGACGGCTCCGCCTACTTCGAGGTGCCTCCGACGCGCAGCCTCTACCTCGCGCTGCTCGACGCCAACGACCGGTCCGTCAAACAAATGCGCAGCTTCATGACGCTCCAACCCGGCGAGCAGCGCGGCTGCCTCGGCTGCCACGAGACCCGCACCCAACCGCCGCCATCCCGACCGAGCTTGACGGCATTGCAGCGCGGCCCGTGTCCGATCGAGCCGATTGCCGGAGTGCCGGATGTGGTCGATTTCCCACGCGACATCCAGCCCATTCTCGATCGGCATTGCATCCCGTGCCACAACGCGGAAAAGCGCGCCGGTGGTATTGTGTTGACTGGTGATCGCGGGCCGACCTACTCGCTGGCATATTACAACCTGATGTTGCATCGCCAAATCACGGATGGTGCCGGCTATGGTTGGGAGGGTGTGCGCAACGTCGAAGGCCGCCCCGCCGGCAATGATGTGCCATACACGATGTACAGCTCCGCATCCCCGCTCATGAACAAGATTGGCGGCCTCCACCACGACGCCAAGCTCACCGCTAACGAACAAACACGGGTGCGATTGTGGATCGACACCGCCGCCCAGTATGCCGGCACCTACGCCGCCCTCGGAACCGGCCAAATCGGTGCCTGGTGGCACAACAACGAACCCATTCGCGAAATGGCCGACGCGTGGCCAAGCACCGCGCCCGCCAAGGACTCTGTCGAACGCCGGTGCGCCGGTTGTCACGGAAATATGTTGCCACGCTTCGTCACAGACCAGATTCCCGTGGACGCATACGGCGATTTCGAAGGTTGGCAGCGGCCGACAAGCCGGTTCTCCCGCCACACGATCTACAATCTAACACAACCGGAGAATTCACTGGTGTTGATGGCGCCACTGGCGAAGGCGGCCGGCGGTTACGCACAGGGCAAGCCGGAGAAGGTGACCGTCAAGGAGGATCGGGCACATGCGCCGAAGGCGGTTGGACACCCGGTGATCTTCGAGTCGGCGATTGATTCCGATTACCTGAAAATCTTGGCACATATCCGGGCGGCCGGGCAGCGCCTGGATGAGATCAAGCGTTTCGATATGCCGGGATTCAAGCCGAACGAGCAGTATGTGCGAGAGATGGGGCGATACGGGTTGCTGCCGACGGGCTGCGATCTGGTGAACGATCCCATCAACGGGTACGTAATGGACAGGAAGTACTGGCAATCGCTTTGGTGGAGTCCTGAAACGCAGGAAACCGAGTGGAAAACGGAATTGAGAATCCATCAGGAAAAGGTGGTGCACGCGGACAATTGATGCGGGTTGATCAGGGAAAAAAAAGCTATATGAACATGATAATGAAGTTGCATGGTTGGGTGCTGCCGTTTGGATGTGTTCTGGCACTTGTGACGGGCGGGCCGTGTTCCGGACAGGCGGATGTGCCGGCGGATCGACCGCCGCAGGCGATGCATGCCAACGCATTGACCGGCATTGCGCTTGATAGAGATCGCCAGACGGAGCCCGATGACGGCGTGACGCGGATTTCCGATGTCATTTATGGCCGGAAGTTCGGCATGGCGTTGACGATGGATGTGCTCCGGCCCAAAAAGCCTAACAAAGCGTCGGTGGTGTGGGCCGTCAGTGGCGGGTTCAAGTCGGATCATGACGACATGGCCGGGCCGGAATTTGTTAAGTACATGGCGGCATTTCTGGATCGCGGTTATACGGTGTTTGCAGTGGTGCATGGGAGCAATCCAAAGTTTGACATGCGCGAAGTCT
Organism: Akkermansiaceae bacterium; assembly: GCA_903875675.1. Taxonomy (GTDB): domain Bacteria; phylum Verrucomicrobiota; class Verrucomicrobiia; order Verrucomicrobiales; family Akkermansiaceae; genus Luteolibacter. The sequence goes on along the minus strand of CAIQXC010000488.1, from coordinate 8,193 downwards.
CGGCGGATATGCATCGGGCGCTGCGCTTTATCCGCTACCATGCTAGCGATTTCGGGATCGAGGCGCAACGAATCGGGATCAGCGGCGCTTCTGCCGGCGGCGTCATTTCGTTATGGCTGGGAACGCAGGGTGGGCCGGGGGATCCCGCAGCGGCGGATCCGGTCGACCGTGAATCCAGCCAGGTCCAGGCGGTGGCCTGCTTTTATCCGGGTGTGGACTGGGTACACTGGGAAGAGGACGGCTCCAATTGTTTGGCGAGGACCCGTAGCTTGGGTTTGATCGACGGATTCAGGTTCCGGGACTTCGATCCGGTGAAGAAGGAGTATGTGGAGGAAACGGATCCGAAGAGGATTGATGCGATCCTGGCGGAATATTCGCCTATCAACCATGTATCGGCGATGTCGGCTCCGACCTTTATCATGCATGGCGACAAGGATGGGATCGTGCGGGTGGAGCAGGCCCGGATGATGGTGGAGAAGTTGAAGGAGGCTGGCGTTGCTGCCCAGTTGGTGATCAAGGAGGGGGGCGGTCACAGTTGGCCCGGCCAGGATCAGGATCTCAAGGTCTTTGCAGACTGGTATGACAAGCATTTGCGCAAATGAATCAATTGTGGATGCCATGACTTTTTCAAACCCCATGAAGAAAGGAACACCATGAGAACGAAAAGTCAGAGTATGAAGTGGACGATAATCGCCATAGTTGCCGGCCTGATGGCTGGATTCTGCACCTGGTATATGGAAAAGTACGCTGGTGCCTGCGATGAGGTCCATTTGCCCAAAGTTTCGGCGGTCGCGGCGAAAGAGTTGAAGCCATTCGGCTTCGAGTTCATCCAGATCGACGACCAGTGGCAGGAGGGGATCGCGGACAACGGCCCGAAGAAGAATTTCACGACCCACGCGTCTAACGGTCCGTACCCGAGCGGGATGAAGAAGACGGCGGACAACATCTCGAAGCTCGGTCTTGTTCCCGGCATCTGGTTCATGCCCTTCGCCGGGAATTTCAAGGATCCGTTTTTCAAGGACCATCAGGACTGGTTCGCCAAAGATTCCAAGGGCAAACCCTATGATACCGCTTGGGGCGGCACCTGCCTGGACATGACAAACCCTGCGACGCAGGACTATGTCAGAAGCATTGTACATCGCATTTCCAATGACTGGGGATACCGGTTTTTCAAGATGGACGGCTACTCGACCGGAAGCGCCGTTAGGCCGGCTTATGTCAACGACGGCTATGTCGTGGCACTCTATAACTGGAGCGACAGGACGGACGATATCTCGATCAGAACCGACTGCATCGGCCTCCCACCCGCAAGCGGATATGTCGCGTTTGATTTTTGGGCGGACAAGTTCATCTCCCCGTTCCGCGACACGATCACGGCATCGCTGCCGGGAAATTCCTGCCGCATTCTCGCGGTTCGTCCGGTTGCGGATGTGCCACAGCTTCTGAGCACCTCACGCCACGTCACCCAAGGCATCGTGGATGTCACCGGCGAGAACTGGGACGCTGCCAAATCGGCTCTGTCAGGCACCAGCAAGGTGGTGGAGAACGACCGCTACGAACTGCGCGTCGTCCTGCCAGTCGGTGCGAAATCTTGGCGTGCCACCGCCGTGAGTGTCTCCGTCGAATACGCGGCAGCCGGCGTGAAGGTGACATTCCAGCACGATGGACCTAAACTGCGTGTCGTTCTAACAAGCCCGGTCAGTCGCGAAGTGAAATGGACCGTTTCCTTCGAGCCGGCCAAGATTGAGGTGACTCCGCCACCGGCGGTCACCCAGCTCAAGGCCGCCGCCGATTTCCACGGCGTCAACCTCACATGGGCGGATGACCAGGCCGATGTCTATCGGATCGAGCGCAACGACGGCGTGGTCTTCAACTCCAACGTCAATTCCTTCAGGGATACTTCCGCCCGGAACGGCACCACCTATCATTATCGTGTGACCGCTCTTGGCTGGAATGGGATCGCATCACCCGCCGTGACTGTGGAAATCATCACTTCCCAAACCCCGGAACGCCCTGCCACACCGCCCGCGCCGACGATCCACCTTGGCGACCTGAAAGCCACACAGGTGAAAAACGGATGGGGCGAGCCCGTGCCTAATAAATCGATCGGCGGCGGACCCTTGCTCATTGATGGCAAAACCTACGCCAAGGGCATAGGTGCCCATGCCAACGCGATCTCTGTCTATCCGATCCCGAAAGATGCCAGGCGTTTTGTAGCAGTGGTCGGCATCGACGATTCCCAAAAGACTGATCCGCGTTCCAGCGTGGTGTTTCTGGTGTTCGGCGATGTGAAGGAAATGGGCGAAAAGCCGGTCTTGATCGCCAAGTCGCCCGTGCTTTCCGATATGTCGCTGCGCACTTGGGCGTTCAATCTGGAGTTGAACACTCGTTTCAAGGAACTGCATCTCGTCGTGACCGACGCCGGTGACGGCAATGCCGCCGATCACGCAGACTGGGTGGACGCCGGATTCATCATCGGGACGGAAAATTGAGAGAGCTACGATAACACTCGTAAGGAAAGGAACACCATGAAACCTATTTTCACACTCTTTTCAATGACGCTTCTGGCCGGTTGGCTCGCCGCTCCCGACTCGGTTAGAGCGGATCAGAATCCTGGCAAAGACGACAAGAAGCCGGTGCCGATGGATGCCCGGGCGCTTCTGGAAAAAGGGCGGGAGTCCGGCCCATTGCCCGAGGACAGGGTCATCCGCCTTGGTGCTTGCCTGGGAGATATTGCTGTGAAGGCTGCCGAAGAAGGTGAGCCGGCCAATGGGCATGAGTTTGTCTGTGGCGATTATGTTCAGAACAAGATCATGGTGATTGGCCGTGACGGTCAGGTGAAATGGGAATACCCCGCGCCGCAGGTCTGTGACCTCTGGGTGTTGGATAACGGGAATTTTCTTTTCACAGTTGGCCACGGGGTTTTGGAAGTGAACCGGGTAAAGAAAGTCATTTTCAAATACGAGACGACGAGCGAGGTGTTTTCGTGCCAGCGCCTTCCCGGTGGCAATACGCTGGTGGCCGAGACCACGGCGGGCAGGCTGGTGATCGTGGATCCGGCCGGAAAGGTGGTGAAAGAGGTGCCACTGCTGCAACCGGGCGAAAAGGGAGGTCATGGCTACGTAGCCAATGTCCGGCAACTGGCCAACGGGCATTTCATGGCCGCAATCTATCAGGGGCAACTGGTGCGCGAGTATGACGATGACGGGAAGGTGGTCATGCAGGTGCCTGCCCCGAGCGGGGGACGGGTTGCGGTGAGGCTCTCAAACGGGCATACGTTGATCGGGACAGCGGATTGCACGGAAGATCCCCGTTTCTTTGAAATCGACGCGGCCGGGAAGGTGACATGGGAGTTATCCAACGCGGATCTGCCCGGGAAGGAACTGCGGCATGTCTGTGGCATCCATCGCCTGCCAAACGGGAATACCCTGCTCTGCAATTACCTCGGCCACGGCCAGTTTGGCAAGGCACCCCACCTGATTGAAATCACGCCGGACAAGAAGGTTGTCTGGACTTACGGAAACCACGATGATGTCCGGACCGTGACCTGTGTGCAGATGCTCGACGACGCGGGAGAGAAAGCTCTGCGATGATGGTTAGATTTGGCGGGGCACAAGTCGCAGGCAAGATTCATGTTCATCGGCTGGCTGCCTGGACCATGGCATCTCACGGCCGGTGGCCGAAATTTTCAATTGCTGCCTTGCTGAAGATGGGCAACGCCTGTTGACCTTCATCGCGCCACCCGGCATTTTGGACCATGAAGATGGTGATCAGGCCGCGCTTGGTATCGACGTTCATGTTGGTGCTGAATGCCCCGCCGTGACCATAACTGTCGCCATCGATGGATAAGCCCAGGCCGTAGCTTTGCGGCAGGGCGGCAGGCGTCTGGCGGCTGGTCATTTGCTTGACGGCGGCTTCCGAGAGAATGCGCCGGCCTTGGTATGAGCCGCCGTTGATGAGCATCTGACAAAACCGCGCAGTGTCTGTGGCGGTGGAAAACAGGCCGCCGGCGGGCATCGGTTGGCGGGACCTATCGTTGAGAGGATACTTCAATTGGCCTACGGTGGTCTCCTCGAGGTCGGTGCCTCCGGCATTTGCCTTATAGGATTTGGCGAGGCGGGCGATCTGAGCCGCATCGGGAAGAAAAGTGGTATCGTTCATGGCGAGGAGATCGAACAGACGCTTTTGCATGAATTCCTCATAGCTTGTGCCACTGATGACTTCGATGATGCGGCCAGCGGTGTTGATGCCGGAATTGGCATACTGGTATCTCGAGTCTGGCTGGAATTGCAGTGGCATCTTGGCATAACTCTTCACCCGATCTGCGAGTGAATGGATATCCAGAGTGGGGTTCTCCAATGGCGAACTGAATGCCATGCCGCTGGTGTGGCAGAGAATATTCCTGATGGTGATGGGATGCACCGGCTTCACCATCGCGTCTCCAGCAGCAGCTGGGTCTGCCATCACCATCTGGCTAACAAATTCCGGCAGATACTTTTCCACAGGGTCGCCCAAAGCAACCTTGCCCTCGTCCACCAAGATCATCAAGCCCGCCGCCGTCATCGCTTTGGACATCGACGCAATCCAGAAAAGCGCGTCATCCTTCATCGCTTGATGCCCTGCTATATCCGCAAATCCAACACTTTCAATATCAAGAATCCGTTCCTTGTCCGCCACCAACGTCACCGCTCCGGCAAGCGCATGGTGGTCAACGAGCGGTTGCAGCATCGTTGCCACAACTTGCGGCTCGGTTGATGCCGCATGGATGAAATTCACGCCGAGAGCGGCGACAAGGAAAAGCGGGCGGATGATGAGGTGAGGTCGCATGGGGGTTCTGGTTGGAGTGGAACGTGTTCCAGGCCTTCCACCACATCAAGGCTTTTCGGCATGCAGACGGCCATAGAGCTTGCCACCCGCTGCGGCGGATTGGGGGATCGTGGCGCTTACATGATCATGCATCGCATCGTAGCCGGTGATGGTGAAGCTGACGTTGTTGACCGTGGCGCTGCTGCCAGGCACGGTGGCAGTGTGCCATGGATCGCTTTCGCCGAGGTCACTGCTATATTGGACTGCCACAGTCGCGTCACCCAGTTCGCCCACCTTCAGACAGATGAACTCAAGCGTCAACCCGCCATGACCGCCTGATGCCACAGGCAGCACGCCCTGGCTTGCGGCCATCGGCGTCCCGCCCAACATATACCATGCCAACCCGTTGGCCACCCCGTCATGGTTAGGATCATCGGCAAAGCCAGACTGGCCGGCCGGCACCCCGGGAAAACGATCGATCCAATTGTCGTAGGGAGTTCCGGTGACCGTTAGAACAATCCGGTTGCCGCTGATGGAGATGAAGCCGCTGCGGCCGTTGGCCAGGCCGTTGCCACCGGCAAACGAGGGCACTGGGTTGATTGATCCAATGATGGCGGAATGAGTGATAACCAAGGTATAGACGCCACTGCGCAGAGCCGGGCCTGGCACCATAACGATAACTGAGTTGCCACCGAGCGTTAGAGTGCCTTGCGAAACCACCAGCGCCGGATGGCCCCCATCGGTACCAGACGCAGCCCCGCCCCAAACAAATGCCAGCGGCTGGGACCCAAGATCGATCGTGCCGCCTGCGCCACCCGTCAGGGTTGCGGCATCCACGCCTATGCCGGTGCCGGTACCACTCGCCGTTAAAGATGCGCTCAAGGTGAAATTTGCCGCCGCCACCAGGCCGGAAACGTCAAAGGTGGTACCGGCACCAAGCGTGAGGTTGGTGCTGGTACCGATCGATCCGGGTGTGCTAAGCGTATCGGGTCCGGCCAGCGAGTTGGCGGACAATTGGGCCGGGCTGAGGGCTGCATTCCAGATGCGCACTTCATTGTAACTGGCATTCGCATCGTTATCAGCATACTCCGAACGGCCAAGCCACATGTTGGCCTGCACCAATTGAGTTAGATTACTGGAACTGGTAAAGGTGGTGGACGCCAGCACGTTGCCGCCCGAATCCATCTTATAGGCATTGACCGTGGTGCCGCTGCCGTTTGGGGTTAGCACCATGGCAAGGTGAAACTCCGTGCCCAACGTGTAGGGTTGCAGCACGTCCTGAGTCTGCGAATCAAGGAAATGAACTTGATCCTGAGTGAGTGCTGTTCCCCGGGTCCACGTCATCAACAGGCCGTTGGTTTGGCTGCTGCCGAAGTCAAAGATGCGCGACCAGTTTTGCACCTGGTTCTGGGTGGCCCACAGCTCGATGGTCACCGGAGTGTTAGCCGCTGGCAGGATGTTAGACCCAAGATCCACAAACGAAACGTGCTGGGTCCCGCCACCGCTGATGGTCACCTGACTGGCGCTCATGCCGGTGTTGCCATGGAGCACGGCGCTGCGACCGCCCACGGAGTCGTCCAGACTGCCGTTGAAGCTCCAACGGTGCGCCAAACCGACGAGCGGGGTGTTGAGCAATTGCAGCGTGCCGCCCTTGATCACCGTGGAACCGCTATAAGTATTAGCGGCTAACAGCTCCAACGTCCCTGCTCCCGTTTTCGTCAGACCTTCGTTGCCTGCGATCACAGCCCCAATGGTCACCCGACCGGTGCCGCTCGTGCGGTTGACAGCAATCGTTGGCGTCCTGCCAGTTAGGGTGAGGGTTGACCCACTGGGGCTCCCCGAACTCAGCAACCAGGAAGCCGGTGACGTCGGCGTCGAACTGCCGAAAATGAGACTGTTAACCTGTTGATTGCCGTCCAAAGTGACGGTGGAGTCGGCACTGACCGCGAGGGTACTGAAGTCAGCACTATCTGCGGATGCAGGCAACGCGCCACTGCTCCACGGCGGATTGGCGGCGGTATTCCATGAACCCGAGGCATCCCCGCCAACCCATTTGGTCCAGACATTGACGGGCCCCGGACCCACCAGTCCGTATTGGGAGATCAACGCGCTTTCCCGCGCCACCCGCTCGCTTTCATTGAGCGTGACATCAAAAATATTGATCTCGGCAATGTCGCCAGTTAGATAGTTATTAAGTGTCTGCTGAGCACCTAACACCCACTGGGCTGCTGCCGTCAGCGACTGCTGGCCACCGCTGGCGCTGGCTTGGGCGAGCCCATCCACATATAGCGTGAGTGCTCCGCTGGCACGGCTGCGTTGGAACGTCGCCAGATGCGCCTGGCCGTCATTGAAATACGTGCTGCGCGACGCGGCGGTCACATCCGGATTGCCGGTGCCGGCGAGGATCTGCCCACTGGAATTGAGACTCAAGCCGCAGTCGTTCACGACCCCGGCCACCTCCCCGCTGATCAGGCCGGCTCCCTGATAGAACTGGGTTCCGGTACCGATTCCCTGGCTGCAGCGAAAGACACAGAAGATCGTGAAGTCATCTTGCACGGGACGGGCAAACGCTAGGAAACTCGAGTTAACGGCATTGAACCTAACCGCCGGGAGGCCGTGGATCGCTGTGGCCACAAAGCTCGGACGGTTGCTGACGCCCGCCTGGGTGGCGTGGTTGCCATGGCCGCTCGCATCGCTCCAAGTACCAACGGCCGCACCGTCCGCCAGGCCGGCGAGATCGGCAGCTTTGAACCAAGCGACGGGCTGGGCTGCGCTCACCGGAGGCGGGGTGATGGCAAGTTCGGCAGAGTCGCCGCTTGCGCCGGTGGCATTCTGGGCGGAAACCACATAGTAATAGAGGGTGCCGGCGATGACGGCTGGGTCGCTGCAACTGTTCAAGGCAGGCCGGGATACAATGTTAGAGTAAGGACCACCGCTCACAGTTGAGCGCTTCACGAGATATGTGGTTGCGGCGTTAGAGCCCTCCCAGCCGAGGGTCACCCCCGAGCTGGTGCCAGCACCGCGAAGGCCGGTGGGAGTGGCTGGCAACGGTCGTGGCGCAACACTGATGGAGTTTTGTAACACGGCAATTCCTACATCAATGAATTGTCCGCCGCTCGTCTGGTGACAATGCACAGCCAGTTCATTGATGGCATTGGGCTGGAGCGCCGCCTGTCCCGCGCTGTTGATGGGAATCATTCCATAACTGGTGGTGTAGCCCGACCCACTGGCAGCTAACACCCCGTTGAGATAGATCTCGACCGTCTCATCATGATAGACGTTGAACACGAGATCGCTGATCTGCTGCGCGGTTAAGGGTCCCGGATTGAATGTGCGCCGCAGCCAAATATCGGCGGTGGCCCACGCGGTTCGGACGTTCGTGTTTGG
>CAIQXC010000487.1 GCA_903875675.1 Akkermansiaceae bacterium | reverse complement strand
TTGGACGTCATCCTCGAGGATGAGAACACTGTTCCAGCCTGCGGCGTGGGCTTGGGCGATGGCTTTGCGATGCGACAGGGTGCAACCCGCGCGGCCGGCCCAGCACTTGTCGCGCTGGCGCTGACGGAACCACGGGAGTTGGCCGTAGCCGGCAAGCTCCACGCCATTGACCGCCGGGATGCGCTGCCAGCCGTCGAGCGAACTTGTTAGCTTGGCCATTTCCGTGAAGCGTGCCAAGCGTTCCGGCCGTTGGTCGAGGTTGATGACCAGCACGCCGTCTGCGGGACGGAGGGGCTGCGGTGCAAGGGTTGGCGCTGTCATGGTGAGGCGGCGAGGTAAGGGGGGATGGCTGGGCGGAATGCCGGGCCGAGGGCGTCGTCCAGCAAGCGGCAGGCTCGGTGATAGAACGTGTGTTCGCGCAGCACCCGGCGATGGCCGGCGAGGGTGATGGCCAGGGCCCGCTCCGGCTCACGAAGGAGTGATCGAACGATTTCGGCGAGGTCTTCGGCGGATTGAAACACGAGAACTTCCTCATCGGGTGTGAAGCAGCGGGCGAGATCGGGGACTGCCGGATAGGTGGCGAGGCCGCCGGCGCAGGGGATTTCAAAGGCCCGTAAATTCAGGCCGTTGGTGGTGTTGCCGGTTTGCAGCAGGTTGAGGTTGAGCAGGTATTGTTGATAGACCTGGGCAAGGGCGGCGGACGAGAGTTTGCGATTGCGCCAGAATTGGGGCCAATTGCCGGCGTGGAGGCCGTAGAGGTCGAGGGGTTGGCCGAGGTTGCGCATTTCGGCGGCGAAGCGTTGGCGCGACGGCGTGCAATTACCGGCAAACACCAGCCTGGGTTGGCGGTCGGCCAGCTGGATGGGGCGGCAGGCGTAGCGGAGCGGGTTGGCTGCCAGCGGCAGAAACTCCAATTTCGCAGGCGAACCCCGGTAATGCTCGCGCAAGGTCGGCAGACTGGCCGAATCAAAGTAGTAAACGGCGTCGAGCAACGCATCATGGCCCATTGGCAGGGCATCAACGCTGTCGCAGAGCCAGCCGACCATTGGCACGCCGGGCCCCAGTGATTGGCGAAGGAGTGCGGCGGCTTGTTCCGGTAAACTCGGAAAGTTGAGAAAAACCACCAGATCGGGAGCGAACGCGCCGAGGATGATTGCCAGCCGCCGGGAGGTGGCCGGATTCATCAGCAGGCGCTGGTTTTTGGTGTGGCGAATCCAGCGTTCGCCCAGTGTGGATGGGCGGCAATTGGCGGCCAGCGTGATGGCACCCGCCTCGTTGAAGGCACTCGCCAGATCCTTGCACCAGGTGAGCAGCCCGTCGCTTTTTTGAATAATCGCCACCCTCGGCCGGTCGCCACCGCTGGTTGGTGAAAATAAATTTGTTAGCGGGGTATCCATCAGGGGTCAACTGGGGTCGGGAGCGGGGTGTGGGCCTTGGCTGCAGCGCGGGCCATCAACCCGCGCCACCCTGTCACATCCGGCGCGTGGCTGGCACAAAAATTGCAGTGATCCTCGATCCACGCATTGCGGATGGGTAGCCAGCCGCCGTCGAGCAGGTTGACGCCGACTGGGCAGGCGGCGAGGGGATGATCACGATGGCCAGTTCACCCATCGTTCCACATGCCGAGGGCGGTTTTGACAGCGGATTCGACTTTGGACATAGCGGCCGCTGAAAGATGGCCCCATTGCTGGTCGAGACGTTGCTTTGAGATGGTGAGAACTTGTTCGCATTTCACCCAGCTTTTCTCACGCAGGCCATTGCTGGCATCAGGCTCGATAGGGATGTGGGTGGCGACGGGCAGTCCCTTGGTGCTGAGAGGGATGACTATTGTACTGGGGTAGTGAGGGTTGGAGTTTGCCGCATCGGTTTGGATGACGAGAGCGGGCCGTTTGCCGAGTTGCTCGGAACCACGGCCCGGTGACCAGTCCACCAGCCAGATTTGACCGCGCCGGATGACTGGTGGGTTCATGATTCGCCGAGGGTTTCGGTTTGGGCAGCAAAGGCAAAATCAATGGAGGAATCATCGCCCAGTGCCTCTGCGATGGCACTGAAGTCATCGAACAGGCACCGTTCCCGGTCTTGCGAATCAAGCAATTGGAGACCGTCCTGAAACAGCCGGTTGAGGCTTTGACCACGGCTCGTGGCCAGACGATTGGCTCGTTCATAGACGCCAAGCGGCAAGCGAAGCGTGAGTGTTTTAGCTGCGTTCATCGGTGGCAGCTTACGCAACCGGATTTTGATGTCAATGATTGATATCAAAAATGAAATCGAAAGTTGCCATCAGCTTCGCCATCCGAACTGGGGGACAGAGGAATCAAGATGAGGTGGGCAGCAGAAATCAACCGGGTGGCTGCGCGAGGGCTTGAGATTTGGTGGCAGCGCGGGCCATCAACCCGCGCCACCATGCCACATCCGGCGCGTGGCTAACACAAAAATTGCAGTGATCCTCGATCCACGCGTTGCGGATGGCCAGCCACTCGCCGTCGAGCAGGTTGACTCCGACCGGGCAGGGGACGGCGGATGCACCGGGCCGGTCGGCCAGCAGCGTGTCCAACACTTGGCGGCCGAGGATATTGCCGGCGTGGCCGAGGTCGCACCAATCCGGCATGGCTTGGGATGGTGCGCCGGGGATGGGCATCGGGGTGGATGTGCGCGGGTTGAAGGTGAGAAAACTCCAAAGTTGGACCGGTGGCGCAGAGGTGGGGGTTGCATTGGCCGCCCGGCAGATGTCGATCAACGCATGCAGGTCGCCTTCCCAAGCCATGGCATCCGGCCGGTCCATCGTGGGATGGATTTGTTTCAACGCGTGTTGCGGCGGCAAAATAATGTACAATTGGATGCCGGCCCGGCGCACCCGCCCGATGAACGTGCTGAGTTGCCCGGCTTTCTGTTGGCACAATACCTGTGGCCGCAGGGCCCACTGGTCGGGGCTGCTTTCCATGAACGCAGCCTCGATGAAGGCACGCAGGTTGCCGTGGTCTGGCGGCTGAAGCATTTGCCCGAACGCGCTGCACTTGGGTGCCGGCCCGCTGAGGTGGCGCTTGATGGTGGCGATCGAGTCGCTGAATGCGCGCCAGCCGATGATTTGGTTGATGCTGCGCTCGAGGGACCGGTTGTTGTCGGCAAACGGGGTTTGGTAGAAATGATTGCCGTTGCGGCTGTCGGCCGTGTTGTGCAGATCTCCCGGATCAATGCCCAGAATCATCGTCTTGAGCTGCGGGTTTCGGTCAAGCGTGTAGTTGCCGACCGCCAGACACTCTAGCAGATTAGCGCCCGATAAGCCGAGATTCACGGTGCGCTCTGGCGGCAGCGCGGGATGCGTCGGATCGAGGCCGATTTCCACCCGCGACGAGCCGAGGAACACAGCCTGCCAGGTGCCACGGTTGGCCAGCGCGGCCTTGCCGACGCGGGTGGTTTGGCTGATTTCGCGGGAAGCATCAAGGGTGGCCATCGCCCACGGGGCGGCGTTGATGCGCCATGGGTCCACGGTGGTGGTAAGCAGCGCTGTGATAACCAAATAGCCGCCCGTCAGCGCGACGAACCAGCGCAGGAATCGGGAAAATGGTCGGCGGAACATGGCGCTGGGCGAGGGATCGGGGGTGGCCTAGAACTGGAAATAAATGAACTCGCCGCCACCTTCCATTTCGAGGGTGACGACGAGCAGCAGGATGAAAATGAATGCTGCGGCAAGCGGAACCGGCCGCCACCCCCACCAGCGACGGCGGCGGCAGGCGGCTTCCCGGGTGCTCCGGAAATGCGGCGAGAAGCGGCCAAGGAATTGTTGGGTGTTGGGAAACAGGAAGGCAATGAGCAGGCTATAGCCGAGCGGGCGGATGGCACGCTGGGCCTTCATGATGTCGCCATCGGCAATGGGCGTCCACAGCGGACCACGCTGCGGGACCAGCATGGCTTGATAGAAACGGGCGCTGGTGTGCCAGGCGAGACGGGCATTGCCAGCTGCGGCGAGTTCGAAGTTGCCGGCGCGGAATGGCACCCAGGCCAATACCACGGCCACAAAGGTGAGCAGGCCGGCGACGGCTGCTGGCAATGGTCGCCAGCCGAGGGATTGGCGAAGACCGCGCCAGGCGTGGTTGACGCACAGGTAGAGGCCGTGCAGCCCGCCCCAAATGACAAAGGTGATGCCGGCACCGTGCCACAGCCCGCCGAGCAACATGGTGGCCATCAGATTTGCGTAGCGGCGCTGCGGGCCGCAGCGGTTGCCGCCCAGCGGAATGTACAGGTATTCGCGCAGAAACCGCGAAAGCGTCATGTGCCAGCGCCCCCAAAAATCAATGATCGAGGTCGCCTTGTACGGCGAATCGAAATTGAGCGGCAGCCGAATCCCAAACAAATACGAAACCCCGATCGCCATGTCCGAATATCCCGAAAAATCAAAGTAAATTTGCAGGCTGTAGGCCAGCGCGCCGACCCACGCCTCGCCCATCGACAAACCCCGGCTGGCGGTGGCCGCAAATTCAAATATGGGCGTGGCAGTCGCCGCCAAGCTGTCGGCCAGAACCACCTTTTTGAACAGCCCGATGGCCAGCACGGTGCATCCGATAGCCAGAAAGCGCGGGCTGGGCCGGGTGATGCGCGGCCGGAATTGGCCGATGAGCTCGCGGTGATGAACGATGGGCCCCGCAATCAGATGGGGGAAAAACGTCACAAACAACAGGTAATCCCCAAAATTGTAGCCCGTCGGATCCCCCCGGTACACATCCACCAAAAAGGCGATTTGCAAGAACGTGAAAAACGACACCGCCAGCGGCAAGATCAAGTGTGGAACCGCCTGTGGCCAGCCCGTCAACGCGTTGGACCAAGTGGCGAAGATGCCGAGGTACTTGAAATAAAATAACAGCAGGAGGTTGGTGGTAACCCCGAGGGTGACTAGAATGCGTCGTCTTGCAGGACTCGCGGACCTGGCGATGGCGTTCCCACAGGCGTAGTTGCCAGCGCATGACGAAACGATGAGCCCTAGAAACCACGGCGTCCACGGCTGCCCGGCGTCAGGCTTCCACCAAGCATAAAATACCAGACTGCAGGCCGTTAGCCAGACCGTGCTCCACCGCCAGTGGACGCGCCCAAGTAGGAAAAACCCCGCCAGCGTCAGGGGCAGGAATACCAGCAGAAACGTATAGGTGCTGAACAGCATGACGGGGCGGCCGCCTGAATAATTCATGCCAACCGGTTCCACAAGGGCAATCAGGCGGGGGCGGCGGGCCACCGTGGCTCGGGCATCCTGCCAGTTGCCAATTTTTGGCACGGTTTCAAATCACCCGCGATAAAACCAGATCAAGGTCAGGTGCTTGGAAGTTCCCATTGACCGAGCACGTCGTTGATGCAAGTTTCGCCTTCGATTGATGCGTCGCTCGCAAGCTGGGATGACAAATCCCCCAATAGTGGGCCGTATGATCCTGCCAATGCCCGAGTTTACGGAAAATCCGCCAAACCCGGAACTGCCCTTGCCCACCAAACCCTAGACCCACACGGAAATGATTCAGCACTTGAAATGTTTCTGGTCTTTGCTGGTTTGCTTGATCCCACTCGCCAAATGTTGCGCAGCAGACGACAAGGAATTTCAAAAAACCATCAGCGACTATTGGCTGCGCGACCTGGCCGTGCCCACCGAACCAGCCATCTCGTTCGCCACCTCCGATCAGGCCGCCGCCAACGGCGGCAAAGGAAGCCGCCCGGACAAACCCGCCCCAACCGCCAACAGCCCTCAGCCCGTTGCTTTCAATCCTCCCCCTTCCAATGTTAGCAAGGCCCAGCCTAACGATATTCGCAGTGCCCTTGAGCTAACCCGCCAAACACTCGCTTGGATCGCCAAACTCCGCAGCGTCCCGGATGCCATCCACAACCAATTCAAATCGCTCGCCGAGCTCTGGAATAACGGGAAAATCCCCCCGGACCAATATGATGCCTTCTACATCAAAATCCGCACCTTGCGTCGGCTTCTCGTCTTCGCCCATCCCGCGCTTGACTTCGAGCGGATCCTCATCAACCAGAATCCTCCCACCAGCTACAGTCACAATGGCGACCAGCACCTCGGCATGCACAGCCGCCCGGGCCTGGGTCTCACTGTTCTAACCAACTGGAAAACCAACCCGAAAGCTACACCGATTCTAGCAGGAAAACTTCCCAAGGGTGCGGTTCGCAACCCGGACCTCAACTACGACGCCGACAAAGTGGTATTTGCTTTTTGCGATCACACTGCCCCCGGCCAAAAACGCTATTGCCTTTATGAAGCTGCCGTGGATGGCTCCTGGGTCCGCCAACTCACCGGCACCAGCCGCGATTCCCTCCAGACTTGGAACCAGCGCGCCACCGCTGTGATTGAAGATAACGATCCCTGTTATCTGCCAGACGGCAATATCGTCTTCGTCTCAACCCGCTCCCAATCGTTCGGACGCTGCCACGGCGGTCGCTACAATCCCGCCTGGGTCCTCCACCGCTGCGATCACAATGGCGACGCCATCACCCAACTCTCGTTTGCCAATGAAAACGAATACGAACCGTCTGTCCTCAATGACGGCCGCATCCTCTTTACCCGTTGGGAGTACACGAACCGCCATGAAATGTATTTCCACAAACTCTGGTGGTGCCTCCCAGATGGTACTAGCATCGCTCATTATTTCGGCAACGATATGAACGCCCCGATGGAATTAGTAGAAGCAACGGCCATCCCGGGATCTGGCAAAATTTTGGCCACCGCTCAGGGCCATCACAGTTTTAATACGGGAACTATCGTTAAAATCGATAATAGCCTCGGCGAAAATGGCGAGCCTTCCATCCTCCACCTCACCCCGGAAACCCCCTACTCGGAAACCCATGGCTGGCCCAACCCCCATTTCAGCCATCCCTATCCCATCACCGAAGACCTCATCCTGACGTCCCGCGCCAATCACCCGGTTTCCAGCCAAGGCAACGTGCCCCCCGAAAACGACCGCGCCATCTATCTCGTCGATTCGCTCGGCGGCCGCGAGTTCATCTTCGAAAACCCGACGCTCGCCTCAGTCTCACCTATCCCTATCCGCAAACGCATCCGCCCACACGCCTTCCCTGCAAGCATTCAGCCCGCCGCACCTAACTTTGCCACGCTATATATCCAAAACGTGGCGTTGACCCGCAACGATCCCGAAAAAAAAATCCAGCCCGGGATGATCAAGGCGATCCGGGTCAACGCGCTGGGTGTACAGCCCCGCGCAGACCGTGCGCCGTGCAGCATGACTGTGGGTGTTGAGATCCCCAAGAAAGTCCTCGGTACCGTGCCTGTGGCGGCCGATGGCTCGGTCTATTTTAAAGTGCCACCTCAGACGTCTCTTCAATTGCAGGCCCTCGATGCTAACGGCCGCGCCATCCTCACCGAAAATAGCCTGTTCTATCTCCAAAAGGGTGAAAGCCGCAGCTGCATCGGTTGTCACGAACCGGAACTGACGAGTCCGACCATGTTAGGATCCGGCCATGGCAGTACCCGTGCTCCGCTCGAACTCACTCCGCCTGCCGGCCCTCAATACAACGGCGGACTTAGTTTTATGCGCACCGTGCAGCCGGTTCTCGACCGCTATTGCATCTCCTGCCACGGCCTGGAAGTACCGAAGAAAAACCTGGACTTGATCCATGACGGGGCCATCACTTGGCCGCGATCGCTCGTCGAACTGATTAAAATGGGTGAGCATCGACTCGGCTCCAAGGATTTTATGGGTAGTCTGGAAATTAACATCAGCCGTCCGTTTACTTACTATTCTTATGCTAACAAACTCCCCGAGATGCTGCTGAAGCACCACGGGGATGCCGTCCTGGACCGCGCCAGCTTTCAGAGAATCATCGATTGGCTCGACCTCAACGCCCAGTGCTACGGCGATCTCTTCCCTAATAAATTGGAGGAACGAAAAATCGCCGCAGTAGGCATGATCGAATTGCGTGCTTTTATCAAATCTCTCTTCGGCGACGCCATTGCCAATCAACCCGAACGCTCGCTCATCAATCCCGCCCAGCCCGACGAGAGTCGCATCCTATTGATGCCCCTGGCCATCGCTGCTGGCGGTTGGGGGCAACTCCAGGCATGGCAAACGAAGGACGATCCTAACTTTAAGAAGATGGCCGGCCTCGTCGAACAGTGTATCGTTCGCCAGCCTAACGAAAATAACAACGGATGGGAACCCACCACCGCTCAAGGCGGCGGCAACGATTGGGTCGTCAAGGACCGCGAGGAATACCGCCACCGCGTCAGCTTGAGCTCAAATCCACATCCCAACCCATAATTCATCACCCACCATCATTCATGACTCCTTCACGAAAATGGCTCCTCGCCATCGCCTTGCTTGGCTCAATTTTCACCTCCCAGCCGAGTCTGGCTGCGGACGCGCCCGTCCCGGAGCACGACAAGGCCGTTGCCATCCTCAAGGATCATCAGGTTCGTGAGGTGGTCTTCGCCGTGCGCCAGGTGGACGGCGACGGCCATTGGTATGCAAACTTTAGCACCTGGTCTGATGATCCTAAACGAAATCTCTATCATGAGGGCGGCCGCCTGGTCCGTCTCAACGTCGAAACAGGCGAGGCCTTCACCCTGCTCCATGACGAGGCCGGCGGCGTGCGCGACCCGCAATTGGACTATGATGCCTGCAAAATCCTTTTTTCTTACCGCAAGGGCGGACAAGCGTATTACCACCTATACGAGATCAACATCGACGGTTCGGGATTGCGGCAGATCACCGACGGCCCGTTCGATGACATCGAGCCCACCTATCTGCCGGACGGGGATCTGGTATTTTGCTCATCGCGCTGCAAACGCATGGTTCAGTGCTGGTTTGTGCGGGTGGCGACCATTCACCGTTGCCACGCCGATGGAGGAGATATCCACGAACTCTCCTGCAACCTCGAACAGGATAACACACCGTGGCTGTTGCCGGACGGACGTATTCTCTATCAGCGCTGGGAATACATCGATCGCAGCCGCGTCCAGTTTCATCACCTGTGGACGATGAACCCTGACGGAACCTCACAAATGGTTTACTACGGCAACATGCACCCCGGCACGGTGATGATCGATGCCAAACCCATCCCGGGAACCGCCAATGTGGTGGCTTCGTTCTCGCCCGGCCACGGTGCCAAGGAACATGAGGGCATCGTCACCGTCGTCGATCCATCAAACGGACCCGACGATCAGAAGATGGCCCGCTCAATCTCGGGCAATGCCACGTTCCGAGACCCCTATCCGCTGTCCGCAAAAGGCTATCTTGTAGCGGGGCAAACGTCCATCAGTGTGCTCGATGGGACCGGCGGCATTTACAGGCTCTACGATATGCCAGCCGAGTGGACCAAGAGCGGTTGGCTCCACGAACCACGGCCGGTCCAGCCGCGTCCCCGCGAACGCATCATTCCGGCGATGACCGACCGGAGCAAGGCCACTGGCACGGTCACTCTCGACAATGTTTACATCGGCCGCAATATGAAGGGCGTCGAAATGGGCACCATCAAAAAATTGCTAGTGCTCGAGGCCCTGCCCAAGCCGGTGAATTTCTCCGGCTCCCAGGAACCGCTGTCGATGGGTGGCACCTTTACCTTGGAGCGGGTCCTGGGCACGGTGCCGGTCGATCCCGACGGCTCCGCTCACATGGTTCTACCCGCGTTGCGCAGCTTGTTTTTCGTCGCGCTTGATGAAAACAACCTCTCGGTCAAACGCATGCAAAGTTTC
>CAIQXC010000486.1 GCA_903875675.1 Akkermansiaceae bacterium | reverse complement strand
GTTGCCCCTATTCCTTCACGGCGGCGACCGTGGCGGCTGCCTGTTCCCACTTCCAATCGGCCGGAAAGAGACCGACTCGTCCGCCGCTGAATTCACCGCTATCCTGGCCGGGCTTGGGAATAAACTCTATCTGGAATCGATGATTTCTGCCCGCTAGCTCGGCCACGTTTCCATAGACCGAGACATCGACATCCTTGAGTTTCTTCTTTACGGACAGGACTTCAACGATGGTAGCGGGCCGGAATCCCGCATCCTTGATGGCTTTGAGGAGGGTGTCAGAGTCTATCATTCCACCCTTGGCTTTGCTCGCATCACCCCCGCCGGCGATATCAGTACTGAACCGGAGGATGTGAACATCCACCTCTGTGGCAATCAGTTCAACGGGCTCCGGTGTAATGGCGTATCTCCTTAGCCCTGTCAGCCCCTTTAGGGTTCTCCAGCCATCCGCCGGATTGCCTTTGGCCGTTTGTACAACGACAAGTTTCGGGATCGCTGGTGTGGAAACCGGCTTCGTTGCAGCTTTGGGCTTTTCCGTTTCACCGGAGGCCAACAGAGCGGACGCGATAAATACGACAATGGATGTAAGTTTCATGGTTGCTACACTCGCTAGACTTGTTTGAGATGGCAGTCAAACATCCTTGTCAGATTCTTCGTGACTGGCAGGCATTTGCGTCATCTTTCCAAACCACTGGTACACGCCCTGGCCACCGCTGCCAAGCAAAAATGCAAGATCGGTTTGAGGCGAGCATACAGCTACTCGGATATCGCACAGAATTCCGCAACGAAGCACCCGAATCGTCCCGGCTCTCGCAGTTGCTGTCTAGCGAGGCTGCGCCTCAGACCCAAGGCAAAAGACTTGAAGACACAAGAGCAGAAAACTTGACCTAACGATAGCAACTTTGGCTTTTCAAGGACCCTAGGAAGAAATCACTACTTCAAGCTCGGCTCAGGCAGAGGATGTCCACCATCATGTTCAAGATTGCGGCTCCCACTCGGATTGAGCCAAAATCGCATCTTTGTTTCTACAATGCCCTTCCTATTCGGCGAGAACATTGAGAATTCACATGCCGAGTGCCAGCGGCCTTGATTGCTTTGTACATAGAACCTTAGTGATGACCCAGGGTCATCTTGCGATGCGTCAGTCCCTTTCGTTCCATATCTGAACTTAATGGAATGCGTATATCCGCCTTCTGGAGCTTGAAACATAAAGATGTCAGATGAATCGGCCATGATAACTCCCCCATCCGCTTCAAGGGCAGATACGGTCACCTCCCATTCTGGCGTATGACTAGTTCCGACGTCACTAACCATGATACTGATGCTCCTCAATGGGTCAGGCGGGGCGCCGACTTTGAATTCCGGACCGTTGCGACCGGGGCTATTGCCACCGATCTCCAACGGTTCTGGTTTGTTAAGTTTCCAAAGGTGAAATACTTCTGGAATGGACGGATTCGGGATAAATACTTTCTCCTGATCCCCAATGGCACTATACCGATATCGGAACTTGGCACCAATTACACAGCTCATTCCGAATTGATAGGCTGATGGTAACACATAGCCCTTCTTGCTTAGCGAATCAATATCCAGATACGTCCCCTCAGATCCATCAAACTTAAAGGAACCGTCGGAAGCCGAAGTCGCCTGTAGCACTTCATACTCCCTGTATCCGTGATCGGTTTTAATCATCCTCAATGTGGTAACTGACGCTACAATCTTCACCCATTCTAACGGATCTCCGGCCTGATCCACCACTTTCCCCCAAAATCGAACACGGGTGTCGAACCGTTCGGCAATCGCGTTGTGCTCTACCCACGGGCTGGCGTCTATCATAGCCGCCTCCTCGCTCAAAGCATTCGGATGAATGCCTCGAAAATACGTCAGACAGGGCAATGCCACCAGGAGTCCCGTCAGGAGCCACGAGGCCCCTCGATGTCTCAAGATTGTTCTTTGGACTGTGGTTGACATAATTTCGGAAGGAAATCACTACTTCAAGATCGGCTCAGGCAGAGGATGGGCCGCATCATGTTCCAGATTACGGCTGCCGCTCGGATTGAGCCAATAGCGCATCTTCGAACTGGTCATGCCATTCCGTTCAGGAGAGAAAAAGAGATATTCACCTGCGGTATGCCAACGGCCACCATGGCTTCGAACAAAGAATCGGATCGGAATACCTGGATCGCCAATCCCTTGGTCAGATCCGTCCGGTCCATACCTGAACTTAATTGAATCAGAATAGCCTGATTCTGGCGCGTTAAACATGAATATATCGGTCGGATCGGCCTTGACGACTCCGCCATTGGGGTCGATGGCCGCTACTGTCACCTCCCACTGAGGGGCTTGATTGGTTCCAACGTCTGTAATCATCATGCTTATGTCATTGTACACTTCTGCCGCCGAATTCAACTTAATTTCAGGACCATTAAGGCCTGAAGTGTCGCCCCCGATTACGAGAGCCTCTGGCTTCCTGAGCTTCCAAAGATGGAAGATCTCGGGACTTGCCTGGACCGGTGTAAACACTCTTTTCGAATTGCCGATAGACAGATATTGATAACGATACTTAGCTCCAGACCAGCGTGTACCAGCCTGATATGCCGATGGTAGAACATAGCCATCCTTATTCATACTCTCAATATCCAGATACATTCCCTCAGATCCATCAAACATAAAGCGACCTGAAGAATCTGTGGTTGATTTTAGTATCTCATACTCCCTGTATCCGTGCTCGGTCTTTATCATCCTCAGGGTGGTCACCGAAGCAACGGTTATCACGCCCTCCAACGGGCTTCCGTTCTGATCCACAACTTTCCCCCAAAATCGAACCCGAGTGTCGAAACGAGCGGCGATCGCGTTATGCTCTGCCCAAGGATTGGTCTCAGGGACATGCGTGATGGGCTGAGGCTTCTCCCCCCCGCCGGGTTCCGCCGTGGGCCTATAAGAACGTTTTAGTTGCAATCTTCCTGATGCTCGATATGTACTAATCATAAATATTGTAACGCATGTAATTGTAAAAAATAGGCCGAAAATATATATAGTACGTTTATG
>CAIQXC010000485.1 GCA_903875675.1 Akkermansiaceae bacterium | reverse complement strand
GGGGGAAGTATTTAACCATCGGTGATAATCACCCCTCATTAGCCGGAATATCCAGAAAACCCAAAGCCCCCGAAATACCCCCGCTTCTCCTTAGATCGACCAAGTCATAAACCATCGGTTACAAACCTGCAACTCTTTGGCTTTCAACCGTTTGTGGAACCATCCAGCATTTCGACTCGACAAGACTCCGTTTCTGAGCCACCCTCCGGCCCGGACTAATTCCACTGTTCGGTGAAATTTTAGAGATGAACATCCTCCACAATCTGAAGTTGCGGTTTGCACCGCCTCGAATCACCGACCCGGACTTCGGAGGCTTGCTCTTCATGTATATTCCAAACGCGCCAGAACTGTCTTATTGGGAGTGCGAATGGATGTTCCCAAAGACTGCAACTCCGATCTCCATAGCGTTGCCAGGAACGGAGAGCGGCCCATTCCCAGAGGCGCGTCAATTTTATCTTGGGTTGCCTGACCGTTTTGAGAAGATTCTTTCGGCCGCTCGTCCAAATCTAGAGAACGTTTTTAGGGACTGGTTGCAACAGGATTTGCCACAGGACATTTTCTCCGGCGTTAAGCTTGCTGGATTCGGGCTCATGGATGCGAAGGCACAACCGACACAATGGGATATTTCTTTTGAGACGACGGGCGACAAGTGGCTCGGAATCAGTATTGCATTTATTGGAGACACCGCGCAAGAAGCAACCGTTGACACATGATCAAAATGAAGACACCTAAATAGGGATTCGGGCATGGGGGTGGGTGTGGGATGAGTAACTACGATTAAAGCGTGGAACGCAGGAAGCCATTACGGCGGCGTTCACAATACCGAAGGCACAAATTGGGATAGCCGGAGGCGTCATCGCCCAAACATCTACAATGTGAATTTGGTAAAGTGCCACGATGTCAATTCGGTCATCAACACGTAATCTTTTGGCAACAAGCCGTGCGGTTGCCCGTATGAGAGTTTCCCACGCCGACCAGGAATCACATAATCGCAACTTTGAAGGACTGGTTCCATCGAACAGCTGAAGCGTTGCCACATCTCGGTGAAAAACAGCGTGCGCAGCCCGAGCGGATACCGGGTTGCAATGGCCACTTCGGTGGCAACGGGCCAATCACTCATGACGGTGCCGCCCCGCCCCCTCCTTGAGCTCGTCGATTTTGATTCGTCCTGAGTAAAAATCGTCAAACAGGGCGAAGGCTTCCGGATCGTATTTGCGCAATCCCTCCTTGCCCTTCTCAGGCTTGGGCCCCTGCATGCCCATGTCGCCAAACGTCCCGAAGTACCACATCGTCAATTCCGCAAAAAACTCGTCGGGATTGCTTCCCGCATAGGATCCAACCCATAATTTGTTTTTGAGTGAGCGTTCGCGTTGCTCGTCGAAGCGCTTGCGCACATCGGCGGTCATGCCGGCATTGCGGATGTTATGGGCAAATTCGTGCACGCAGATGTCGCGGCCCCGGTAGTGGTCATTTTCCAATCGGAGCAAGTTTTCCTCACCGCATGACGTGAGCAACCCGCCCAGACCGCGGGTGCGCTCGTCCACCGTCAAGCCACCGTAAGATTCGATTTTCTGGCCCTTCATGTGTCGGTG
Organism: Akkermansiaceae bacterium; assembly: GCA_903875675.1. Classification (GTDB taxonomy): domain Bacteria; phylum Verrucomicrobiota; class Verrucomicrobiia; order Verrucomicrobiales; family Akkermansiaceae; genus Luteolibacter. The sequence goes on along the minus strand of CAIQXC010000485.1, from coordinate 1,778 downwards.
CTCTGGCAGATCCGACGTCACCTGTTGCTTGCCGATGATATGCAATTGAGCACCGGCCCTAGCCAAATTGGCAAGCACGTTCGGTTGGTATTCCATGAGCCTATTCAACCGTTGGTACGCCTCGTGCAGGGCAGCGTCACTCACGACCTTGTGGGCCTTGATAGGAATGCCGTGAAAATCAAGTTGCTTGGAAAAAAAGTCATTTTCAGGTGGCGAGATTTGTTGGATGGCGGGCATGGCTTCGGCACGGATCATCCGCAAGCCGAACACCGCGCCAATCTCGTTGCCGGCCGTAGCTTGGAACCGCAACGTGACCTTCGTCTTGTCCTTCACCAACTCTGGCGGCAGCGCGTATTGAACATCGAAAAATTGTTGGGGCCCGCGCTGCTCGATCACTTGCTCGGCGATTTTTACCCCGTCTATCAAAATATCAAACGTCCGCCGCCGCCATTCATCGCGGGTATAGGTCGCCACCACTGCCATGGGCTTGGTAGCATCCACGGGAATATCAAATGAAAACCACTTGCTCCCACGGCGGCAGGCCCGGCCCATCACGCGTTCCGGCGCAGTGTCTTCGCCTTGTTGATGAAAGTCGCGCTCGGGTTGCATTTCGCCGGGTTGGACGAATGCGACGGTGGCTGCCTCCAATTTGAGCTGGCGTTGGCGCTGACGGGCAATCTCGTCGGATTTTTCCTTCCAGCTCTCCGGTGTGTAAAGGTCCCAGTAGGCGGCGTAGCGATGCCGGTGAAGTTGATAGAACGGCAGCAATTCCACCTCGCTCTCACGGCCAACCCCCTCGCTGCGAAAGACACCTGGCTGCCCCGCCACCGGCTTGAGCCACTCGTCGATCGGCCTGCCTGCAGCGACGAGCACCGGAATGGACTTGAGGTCATCGGCATGTTTGCCGGGCACAACGCCACCGATTTTGCCGGCCAGCACCAGCGGCCCCCACAGGATGGCGACGCGATTGGGATTGTCCGGCAGAGGTTCCAGATGCAGCGACTTGGGCAGCTGAATTTCGACCGTGTCGCCATCCTGCCAGGTGCGGCGAAATTCGACAAAACAGCCGGTGTTGGCAGGTTGATCCGCCGGGGATTGACCGGCGGTTAGCAGACCATTAATTTTGACGGCAAAGCCATCTTTGATCCACCATGGTTTGCGCAAGGCAAGGGTGAATTCCTTGGGTGCGGCCAACTTAAGATGCAGACTGGCAGTCTCACCCATAGGAAACTCAGTGCTCATTTCGAGCTTCACACCGGCCGCTTGCCAGGTGGCCGTCGATGGCGCATATAGGTTGATCCAAAGTTTGTCGCCATTCTCATAATAGATCCCGTCGCCGTGCAACGCGTGGCTCTCCATGCCACTGCCCACGCAGCAGGTGAAACTGCCTAACATGTCGGAGTACTCCCGCTCCACCCCGCGGCCCACCGGCACCATGTAACAAGTCGAACCATTCTGCGGGTCGATCGATCCGAGGACGTGGTTGAACAAGGCTCGTTCCTGGAAATCCGCGTAGGCGGCCGATGGGCCGTAGGCAAACAAGCGGCGGGTTAGCTTGAGCATGTTATACACATTGCAGGACTCGGCGGTTCGGCCGTCGATGCGTTCGTCGAAGTGATCGGGCTCGCCGAAGTACTCGTCCTTGCCATCGCCGCCCGTGGCATAACTGTGATGGTGGGCAACACGCTCCCAGAAAAATGACGCGGCCGTTAGATCCGCTGCATCACCGGTGGCGGCATAGCGTTCCATCGATCCGAGAAGCTTCGGTATCTGGGTAT
>CAIQXC010000484.1 GCA_903875675.1 Akkermansiaceae bacterium | reverse complement strand
CGTGCCTCCGGCCGCAGGCCGTGCACGCCGCGTCTCGCAGCGCGTGCCAATGGCTGACCATGCGGCGAGACTTGCCTTGCGCTTGCATTCACTTTTGCATGGGCTCTGCGGCCAGAGGCGCGCTGTCACGGCCTGTCGCGAGGCGCGACAGGCACGCCACGTGGCTGCGTGCCTCCGGCTGTGGGCGAGGCGATGCCACCTGGCTGATGCCTGCGGTGTTCCGTGCCCCATCCCGTGTTTCCGAGTCAAGCAAATCCTGCCATAAAAATTTTCACCATCCACCCTGTAACTTTTTTGCCGTCCACGGCTCAATCAGGAAACCACCCGATATGAAATGCGAAGAAATGCTGGCAGTGTTGAATGAATACGTGGACGGCACGATTGATCCGGCCATCTGCGGGGAATTCGAGAAGCACATGGCGGGGTGCAATCCGTGCCAGGTGGTCGTGGACAACATCCGCCAGACGATTACGCTCTACAAAGACGGCCAGCCGTATGAACTTCCCGTGCGATTTCGGGAGCAGTTGCATGAGGTGCTGCGCAAGAAGTGGCAGGAAACGCATCAGACATGTTAGAAAAATTCATGAACGATACAACAATATGGATCGTAATCGGGGTGATAGCCGCAGTGTTGGTATTCAAGCGACTGTCATTCATCTTGCCGGAGGCTGCACGCAAGTATTTGCGAGAAGGCGCTTTGGTGGTGGATGTTCGGAGCGCCGGTGAATACCGTGGAGAACATCTGCCGATGGCCGTGAATATTCCGCTGGGAGACCTGAAGAATCGTTTGCTTTTACTCTGATGACACTTTGTCTGGCATTGGCACTGGCAGCGTTCATTGGACTTTCGCTCGGGCTCCTTGGCAGTGGTGGTTCGATCATCACACTGCCGGTGCTGGTTTATGTTGCGAGGATTCCCGCACAACAAGCCGTGGGGATGTCGCTGGTCATTGTGGGCGGCACATGTTCATTGGGCGCACTGCTTAACATGCTGCGAGGCGATTTCAATCTTCGGGCGGCGTCACTCTTTTCTTTGAGTGGAATGGCTGGTGCATTTGTGGGAGCAAAATTCACCCACCTGGTGTCCGAGTCGATGCTTCTGCTAGGGTTTGGTTGGTTGATGCTGGTGGCGGGAATGCAAATGCTCCGAAATGGTGCGATCACAATGCCATCCCATCCATGCGGTCCGTCGCGATGTCTGGCCGCAGGCGTTGTTGTAGGCGTACTGACCGGATTCCTCGGGGTAGGTGGTGGCTTCCTGGTTCTGCCCGCGCTTGTGCTATTTGCGGGCTTGGACATGAAACCGGCCATCGGCACCTCGTTGGCCGTCATTGCAGTCAATTGCCTGAGTGGTCTGATCGGACAACTGCGATATGTGAATTTCGACTGGCCGCTCACTCTGGCTTTCCTAGCGCTGTCCATCGTCGGAATGGTTTCGGGTACAGCCCTTGCCAACTGTCTGCCTTCGATGCTCTTGCGCCGCGGCTTCGCGTCGTGCGTGGTGCTGCTGGGCATCGCGCTGATTGCACGAAATATGTATTGATCTCGCCCACTACCCCAACCCCAACTGGCTGTGGTTTACGGCATTCGTTTGCTCCAATCGTCATTTACCCACTTCTGTCCGCTGGAAATTGTGCGCCAGAAAAATCGGCGTCGGGGGATGACATCCCGATATCTGGAGAAACTGATGGGCAGGCTGGGAAAATAACGCTTGAATGATGGCCTCGTGCGGTGTCTTGTGGCCGCCCATGAGCAAGCTTGCCTGTCCGATATGTGATATGACCGAACTATTGACCCGACCCGGCCACCTTGAGTGCGTCACT